>RFGE01000339.1 GCA_003696105.1 Deltaproteobacteria bacterium
CCGGCTGCCGGCGCGCCGTCGTCATCGTCGTCGCCCTTCGCGCCCTCGTCGCCGGTCGCCGCGGGTTTTGGCTCGCTGTCCCCTCCCTCGCCGCCGGCCTTCGCGGGTTCGCCATCGTCTTGATCCGACGCGGTCGCCCGCGCTCCGCCGGCCGGGGTGGCCCCGCCGCCGACTTTGTCGCTCGCCGCCGCGGCGGCAGCCAGCTGCGCGGTGTCCGCTCCAGGCTTGTCGCCGCTTTTGAGGATCACGAGCACCAGCACGACCGCGACGATCGCGAGCACGCCGATCAAGCCGATGAGCGCATACAACAGCTTGTTGTTGCCGGCAGGCGTCGCGGTCGGCAGCAACACCGCCGCGCCCCCCTCGAACCCGCCCGTGTTGAACACCGGGAGATCGTCGGGCGCGCTCGCCGCCGCAGAGGGGCCGGCCGAACCCGCCGCTTGCTTCTCGCCGAGGTACACCTGCGCCATCGACCGGATGTCGATCAGCCCCGAGCCTTCCTGCCCGCCGGACTGGGCGTACCCCGGCTGGGCGCCACCGCTCGCGGCGGGGGCCGGCCCCGCCTTCGGCGCGTCGGCCGCGAGCGACGCCAGGTTGCTGAGGGAAAACAGCACGGAGTTTTCGTTGCGCTGCCCGGTGAGCGAGGTCGGTCCGACCGGCGCCGGCTCGGCGGCCGGCTCGGCGCCGCCGAACAGCCCGCCGCCCGCATCCGCCGCGGCGCCATCGCCGCCGAACAGGCCGCCGCCGGCGTCGGCGTAGTCCGGCTCGGCCGCGCTCGGTGCCGCCGCGGCCGAGAACAGATCCCCCGGATCGCCCGCGGCAGCCGGCTCATCGTACCCGCCGCCGATGCCGAACATGCCGGCGACCTCCGGGTCGGGCGGCGGGTGTCCATCGTCGTGCAGTCCGGCGACCGCCGCCGCGCCGCTGCTCACCTCGCCGGAGGCGGCCATCGTGCCCGCCCCCACGACGCCGGCGAACTCCTCGACCGCGGCAAGCCGCTGCCAGTCGCCGAACCCCTCGCGCCAGATGTACGAGTCGGCGGTGACCTCGCCGCGCTCGAGGCGTTCGAGCACCTCGTCGCGCGTGAGCGGTCCGACCTGCTCCTGGTCGATCACCACGTGCCACACGGCGCCTCCCGAGGCGGCCGCCGCCATCGCTGCCGCTGCCTCGCTCGGGCTGTCGTACCCCGAGTAGTCGAACACCTGCGTCTCCTTGTCGTCGACCGGCGCCGGCTCCGCCGCACCGCGCACGACGATGATGTGGCTGCACTTCTTACATTTGATCTTGAAGACCTTGCCGCGGACCTTTTCGTCCGCGATCGAGTACTTCGTCTGACACGAGTCGCAAATGATCTTCATCGGGCGTCGTCCCTCGCGTAGGCCGCCATCGCGCCCCGCCGCGGCAATCGGCCAAAATGAGCCGGTAGATTATAGGAATCGCTCATGATCTGCGCAACGCTGCGCGCCGGTTGGTCACGGAGTCGACACCGGAGCGCCGGACGTCGTTGGCGTTTTGTCGCCCGCGGGCGAGCCCGAATCGCCGGCGCAGGACGTTCGGAGCGCCAAAAACCCGAACGCGACGCCGAACGCGAGCAAGATCGCGACGGCGACCCACAGCGGCTGCCGCAGCATGCCCGTACCCTACACAACCGCGGCCGGATGCGATACCGGCGGCGCGCCGGATCCCGCCGGCCGGCGCGCGGTGGAATGCGGGATCGGGGCCACCGCGCCCGATCAGAACGCGTCGCGCAGGGTGAACGTGTCGTGGCGGTCCGGGCCCACCGATACGAGGTAGACGTCCACCCCGACCCGTTGCGCAACCGCCGCCACGTAGGCGCGCGCGGCGGCCGGCAGGTCGTCGTACGAGCCGACCCCGCGCGTCGCGCCGGTCCAGCCTGCAAAGCGTTCGTAGCGCGGCGTCACTCGCGCCAAGTCCTCCGCATCACTGGGAAACTCATCCAGCTCGCGCCCGTCGAGTTCGTAGGCGACGCACACCGGCACCTCCGGCAACCCGCACAACACGTCCAGCTTGGTGAGCGCGATGCCGTCCATGCCGTTGATGCGCACGGCGTGGCGCAGCGCCGGAATGTCGAGCCAGCCGCACCGCCGCGGCCGGCCGGTGGTCGCGCCGTACTCACCGCCGGCCTGGCGCAACGCGGCGCCGGCCTCGTCGTCGAGTTCGGTCGGGAACGGCCCGCCGCCGACGCGGGTGGTGTACGCCTTGGCGATCCCGACGACCCGGTCGATGCGGGTCGGCCCGATGCCCGCGCCGGCCGCCGCTCCCGCGGCCGTCGTGGTCGACGACGTCACGTACGGATACGTACCGTGGTCGAGGTCGAGCAGCGCGCCCTGCGCCCCCTCGAACAGCACGTTGCGCCCGTCCGCGAGCGCCCGGTCGACGAACGCGCCGGCGACGCCGACGTAGCGGGAGATCGACTCGCCGAGCGCGAGCGCCTCGTCCACGACCGCGTCGATGTCGGGCGCCGGCTCGCCGTAGTGGGCGAGCAGCGGCCGAAGTTCGTCGAGGTTTTGCTCGACGAGCGCGCGCAGCTTCGCCGGTCGCGCGAGATCGCCGACGCGCACGCCGCGGCGCGCCGCCTTCGCCTCGTACGCCGGACCGATCCCGCGCAAGGTCGTACCGATCGCGCCGCCTCGGCGCTCGCGCGCCGCCTCGAGACGCTTGTGGTACGGCAAGATGACGTGGGCGCGATCGGCGATGAGCAGCTCGTCGCCCGCCAACAACCCGCGCGCCTTGCACTCGGCGATCTCGTCGACCAGCGTGTTCAGATCGATCACCATTCCGTCGCCGAGCACGCAATGCGTCCCGGCGTGCAGTACGCCCGACGGGATCAGGTGTGTGATCAACTGCTGGCCGCCGATGACGAGCGTGTGCCCCGCGTTGGCGCCGCCGCCGTAGCGCACCACGACGTCGGCCGACTCCGCGTACAGGTCGACGACCTTGCCCTTGCCTTCGTCGCCCCACTGGGCGCCCACGACCACCAACGACGGCATCAGACGCCCTCCCGTGCAAACCCGAGCGCCTCGACCAACGCGTCGATCCGGCCTGCCGCCGCGGCGCGCACCTGCGCGGCCGACAATGTGCACGCCGCGCGGCTGGCCCCCGCCCGCACCACCGCCGCGCCGCCGCGCGCGTCGACGGCCACCGCAGCGGCCGCACCGATCCGCGCCGCGTAGGCGGCGAGCGCGGCGACGGGCCCGCCGGCGCCCACGTCCACCGCCGCGCGCACGCCCCGCGCGCGCAGCGCGGCCGCCACGCGCAGCGCGACCGTGCGCCGCGCCACCGGCGCCGCGATCGCAACGACCGGCGGCCCCGGCGGCGGAGCGAGCCCGGCCGCGCGCTCCGTGTCGGCGATCGCTTCGACGTCGACCGCAAATCCGGTCGCCGGTGCGCGGTGGCCGTAGGCGGCGAGCAGTTCGTCGTAGCGGCCGCCGCGCAGCACGGCGTCGCCGACGCCATCGGCATACCCGGAAAACCGCAGGCCCGTGTAGTAGTCGAATCCGCGCACGTCGCCGAGGTCGACGGTCACGCGGCGGTGCAGGTCACCGTCCATGCGATCTCGCGCCAGGTCCAGCACGCGCTCGATGGTAGCAAGCGCGCGACGCACTGCGGCCGGCGCGGGCAGCTTCCGCGCCGCCGCGAGCACCTCCTCCGGCGCCCCGTACAGGCGCGGCAACGCGGCGACGAACGCGCGGCGGGCCGCCGGCAGGCCCCGCGCGGCGTCCTCGACGCCGCGGCGATCTTTTTTGGCGAGCGCACTCACGAGGGCGGCGTGGCGGTCGGGATCGCGAACCCCGTCGAGCGCCGCGCGCGCGATCGCCGCGTGCCCGATGTCGAGGCGAACGTCGTCCACGCGCATCGATGCGAGCGCGGCCGCCGCGACGCCGAGCACCTCGGCATCCCCCTCCGGCGAGGGCACGCCGATCAGCTCGACGCCGGCCTGCAGTAGCTCGCGCTGACCGCGCGGCCCGGCCTCGAGCCGGGTCACCGCCCCCTCGTAACACAGCCGGATCGGCCCGCCGACGTCGCGCATGCGGGTGGCCACCATGCGCGCGACCTGCGGCGTGATATCGGGGCGCAACGCGACCACCTCGCCCGTCTGCGGCTCGACGAACCGGACGGCGGCGCGGCGCGCATCGCCGCCGAGGCCGCGTTCGAGCACATCCGCGTACTCGAACGCGGGCGCAATGATACGCGCATACCCCCACGCCTCGAACGCGCCCAGCAGTCGCTCGATGATCGCGCGGCGGCGCGCGGCGGCGCGCGGCAGATAATCGCGCACGCCGGCCGGCAGGCGAATGGCCCCGCCCACGGTCACAGGTCGACGACCATCGCGTCGATCACCTCGGGCAGCGCGGCGACCGCCGCGACGAGTTCGCGGTCGACCGAGGCGTCCACGTTCCACAGAGCGATCGCAACCCCCGACGGGCGATGCAGTCCCACGTGGAGGCTATTGACGTTGATCGACCGGTCGCCGAGCAGAGTCCCGACCTTGCCGATCACGCCCGGCCGGTCGTGGTTGCGCACGACCAACAAGCGGCCGCGCGGCTTGGTCTCGACGAGAAAGTCGTCGATCTGCACGATCCGCGGCGCGACCTTGCCGCCGATATGGTAGAGCGTGCCCTTGACGTAGTGCTGGCGGTCGCCGGCGCGTGCGGTGAGCGCGACCGCCGCCGCGTAGTCGACGCCCTTGCGCTGGGCGACCTCGCGCACGCCAAGGCCGCGTTCGGCCGCGATCAGCGGCGCGTTGACTTCATTGACCGGGACGTCCAAAAACGTGCCCAGCAGCCCGACCAGCGCGGCGTTCGCACACGCCTTCGCGCCGGTATCGGCCAGCTCCCCGAGGACCTCGACGGTGAGTTCGTCGATCGCGCGGCCGTCGCCGTGCGCGAGTTGGCCGACGAGCCGGCCCATCTGGCGAGCCAGATCGAGCCAGGGCGCGAGCGCCTCGCGCAGTTCGACCGGCACCGGCGTCATGTTCACCGCGTTGCGCACTTCGCCTCGCTCCGCGAACGCGACGACCTGTTCGGCAATCTCGGCGGCGACCTTCTCCTGCGCCTCGTCGGTCGACGCGCCCAGGTGCGGAGTGCAGACCACCCGCTCGTGCCGCCGCAACGGATGGTCCGGTGGCGGCGGCTCGGTCTCGAATACGTCGAGCGCCGCACCGCCCACGTGCCCCCGTTCGAGGGCGTCGACGAGCGCGGCCTCGTCGACGATACCGCCGCGCGCTGCGTTGACGATCAGCACACCGGGCTTCATCCGAGCGAGCGCTTCAGCCCCGATCAGCCCGCGCGTTGCGGCGGTCAACGGCGTGTGCACGGTGACGAAATCCGCGCGCGCGCACAGCGTGTCGAAGTCGACCAGTTCGACGCCGAGCCGCGCGGCCGCGTCAGCGGATAGAAACGGATCGCAGCCGATGACGGTCATGTGCAATCCGCGCGCGCGGTCGGCCACGATGCGGCCGATGTTGCCGAGTCCGATCACACCCAACGTCTTGCCACACAGCTCGCGGCCGTTGAACCGCTTCTTCTCCCACTTGCCGGCGCGCATCGACGCGGCCGCCTGGGGAATATGGCGCGCGAGTGCCATCAGCAAGCAAAGCGCGTGCTCCGCGGTCGTGACCGCGTTGCCGCCGGGCGTGTTCTCCACCAGGATGCCGCGACGCGACGCCGCCGCGACGTCGATGTTGTCGACGCCGATGCCGGCGCGCCCGATCAACTTGAGCCGCGCGCCGGCGTCGATGACCTCCCGAGTCACCTGGGTGCGCGACCGGACGATCAGCGCGTCGTAGTCAGCGATCGCGGTGACGAGATCGGCGGCGGTGATGTCGTCGCGCACGTCGACGGCGACGCGCGGGGACGCGCGCAGCAACTCGGCGGCGCGCGGCGACATCGGATCGGCGATCAGGACGCGAAACGGTTCGGGCACGGTAGACTCCTCAGCGGTTCACAGCGGGGACGGCACATCGACGAACTCCGCGTCGATGCCGGGGAACTGGGCGGCGAGTGCATCGGCGAGGCGAATCGCGCCGTACACTTCGGTGCGATGATGGCCGGCACCGACGAGCGTAATCTGCAGTTCGCGCGCGAGGGACGCGGACCGCTCGGCCAGCTCTCCCGTGACGAACAGGTCGCACCCCGCGGCGGCCGCCGACTCGAGTAGATCCGACGCGGCGCCGGTGCAAACGCCCACCGTACGAACCGCACCCGGCCCGTATGGGAGCACGAACGCCGGCGGCGCTCCGTCGAGCACGACGCGCGCGATCCGTTCGATCGCCTCGTCGCGCGACACCGGCGTGGGCCACGCGCCAGCCACGCCCAGCGCGTGGCCGCGCACGTCGCCGAACGCGCGCCGGTCCGGCCCCAGGCCGAGGGCATCGCACAACCCGGCGTTGTTGCCGAGGGTCGGATGGGCGTCCAGCGGCAGGTGGTAGGCGGCCAGCGACACCGCGTTTTCGAGCAACATGCGCAACCGAACCGCCGTCGGCCCGACGACCCGGGGAATCCCCGCGCCCCAGATCAGCCCGTGGTGGACGACGATCAGATCCGCGTTGCGCGCGATCGCGCGCTCGAACAGTTCGGCGTGGGCGCTCACCCCCGTGACGACGACGTCCACTTCCGGCGCGCCCTCGACCTGCAGGCCGTTCGGCCCGTAGTCGCGAAACCGGTCGATCTCGAGCACCTCGTCGAGGAAGGCGACCACGTCCCGCAATCGCACCGTCATTGCAACGCCACCATGTTCCGCCGGGGTAACAGAAAGCAACGCGGCGTGTCAACGACGGCCGCCGCCGCGCGCACCGAGCCGCCCTCAGCGCGCGGGCCGCGGGCGCACCGGCGCCGCCTCCGCGAACGCACGCATCGTCGCCGTCTCGTCGAACGCATGCTGGAAGCCGGTGGCGGTGCGAAACCGGGTCGCGTCGATGACGACCGGATACTTCAGATGGCTCAAGGCGCCGCGCGGCAGCACCGGCAGGCCGAAGCGGCCGATCGCAAACCGAAACAGCGGCTCCGGAATTGGCACGGCACGGCGCCCGGTCTGGCGGATGAGCAGCGACAGCGGCACCGGCTGTGGACCGGCGACGTTGTAGACACCGCGCGGCGCGCGCGACAGCGCGAGCGCGATCGCATCCGCGACGTCGAACTCGTGCATGAACTGAAACAGCGGATCGTAGCCGACGATGACCGGCACGCGCGGGCCGCGCAAGAACGTCGCCAGTGTCCCGTGCAGCGACGGCCCGAGTGTGTAGCAGCACCGAAGTACCACCGTATCGAGTTCGGGATAGCGCCACAGCGCCGACCCTGCGTACAGATCCGCGGCCACGAGATCGGCCAGTTCCGGGAAGGTCGTCACCGCCATCGGCGGGTCTTCCTCGCGGTGATACATCGGCGAGTCCGACGCCGCTCCGTAGTACGTGTGCCGGCCCACGAAGATGCAGCGCCGAGCGCCGTAGGTGTGGCAGTGATCGAACACCGCGCGCGTGCCGTACAAGTTGATCCGAAACCGGTCGGCGGTGCGTTCGACGAGGTGCGTCACGGTGGCCATGTGGATGACCGTCTCCGGGCGAAACCGGCGAAACACATCCTCAGCCGTCCGCTTGCGGATGTCCGCCTCGTGTACCTGCACGCCGTCGGGCGCGTCGGGCCACGGGCGCCGGTCGATGCCCCACACGGTATGGCCCGCATCGACCAGGCGTCGGGCGACCAGGCGGCCGAGCTTTCCCGAGATGCCGGGGATCAACACCTTCATCGCCGCTTTTCCTCTCCGGCCGCCAACAGCTCGGCGATACGCTGTTTGACGCGGTCGACGTATTGCTCGATCACGCGGTCCTCCTCGCTGCCGTCACCGTCGAACGTCATCGGCTCGCCGTACACGATGTCGAGGCGCACCTTGGGCAGCGGCAGCGGTACGACGTACGGCGTGAGCGGAATGTAGGGCGCGCCGAGCGCGCGGCCGAGGCGCTCGAGGTTTACGATCGTCGGGATGGCGTCGCCCCCGCCGAGAAACGCAAAAGGCACGATCGGCGCGCGCGTCTGCAGTGCGAGGCGGACGAACCCGGTGCCGAACCGCACGAGCGTGTGCTGCTGCCACGCGAGCTTCGCGGTGCCGCGCGCGCCTTCGGGGAACACGAGGAGCAGCCGCTCGTCCTCGAGCAACTGGACCGCGTGGTCCGGCAACCCGGTGAGTTGCCCGCACTTGACCGTCCAATCGGCCAAAAACGGCCAGCGCGCGAGAAAATACTCGGCCATCCCCTGGGCGAGCCGCGGCGGCTCGAGTTCGAGAAACACCGACGCGAGCACCATGGCTCCGTCGAGCGCGACGCCCCCGGAATGATTGCCGACGAGCATCGCGCGGCCCCGCGCCGGCACGTGGTGGATGTCGTGGACGTGAACGCGAAAGTAGTGCCGGTACAACCACGAAAGCAGCGACAAGAACCGCGTGAGGTCGCGGCGCGACGCGCCGAATCGGTCGTAGCCATGGCGGTTGAATCCGATCTCGAGCCGGTGGACGCGCGCCTCGATCTCCGGGTCGCGCCACAGCGAACGAATCGCGCGGAGCATCGCGTGCGTCTCTCCCGATGGCGGCCGCAGTTATGCGGCGCCGCCCCCTTCGTCGCGCCGCCGCGCGAGTTCGAGCAGCAGCGCCCACGTCTTGGTCGCCACGCGGTCGTCTCGGTCGACGGCACCGGCGCGAAATGCAAACTCGGCTGCCGGCCACTGGACGATCTCGAGCAGCGCGTCGATGGGCGCCGTGGCCGGCGAGGGTGCGGCGCTTCCGAGCGCCAAGGCGACGTCGACCACGCGGCCGTCGCGCAGGTAGACCTCGCCCGTGCCCGCGTCGCTGCGCACGCGCAGCACCCCCGAAAGGCGCTCGGACTCCGCGAGCGAAAGGATGCTGGCGAGCGCCACCTTGTCGGTGCGCCCGCGCATGTCGGCACGCGCGTCGCCGTCGCGCTGGTACGACTCGGGGTGAATGCTCTCGTCGATCAATACCGCGATGGCGTCCTCGATCGTCGCCGGCGACTCGTCCGGATCCGGGCGAAAACGAATGTCGACTCGGTGCAGGTCGGCGCCCGCGCCGACCGGCCGCGAATCGACCACCTTGCCGGTGAACGCGAACTCCCGCTGCGAGCGCGGCGACCGAACGACGCACTCGATCGCCTCGCCGGGCGGCACCGGCCACGCGGTCTCCAGCGACAGCGTGTCCACGCCGACGACGTACACGGTCGCGTCGTGCCGGGCGCCCTCGTTCGCCCGGCCGACCTGCGCGTCGAACGCATTGCGCACCTGAAACATGCGGCCGCTGTCCAGTTCGTCCTCGGCCGCCGCGCGCACCAGCTCGGCGACGCGCGCCCGCGTGTCGTCGTCGGTGAACAAAAACTCGAATGCGACCCCGACGACCGTCGTTCCACGGCTGAGATCCTCGACCAGCACGCGGCGAACGACGCGGCCGAGCACTTCGATACGCTCCTCCGACCCCGGCACGAGGATCTGCAGCACTTCGATCGTGCCGCAGCCGCCGGCGGCGGCGTCGCCCTCGACGTAGACGCCGGTGCTGCTGATGTCCCCGCGCCGCAACCGCGGCTCGCGGTCGACGCCCGAGATGCGCAACGCGAGGCTCGCCGAGATGCGCGCGCCGCGGCGGCGCTCCCTGCCCTGCCGGCTCACGCGGTCATCCTATCGCGAATCGCCGGCGTACGGCGTCACTGCATAGACGGATGCCACGAACACACCTTGTTGCGCCCCTGGCGCTTGGCCGCGTACAGCGCCTTGTCGGCGCGCGCGAACAGCCCGGCCGGATCGACCGCGTCCGTCGGAAACTCGGCGACGCCGATCGAAATGGTCGGCTCCACGCGCACGCCATCTTTGACGAAGTTGTGCCGCTGGACGCGATCGCGAACCGTTTCGGCCAACGCCATCGCGCGCCGGCGATCGACGCCGGGCAAACACGCGACGAACTCGTCGCCGCCGAAGCGGCACAGCAGGCCGTGGGGCTCGAGCACGTCGCGCAGGATGAATGACGCCTCGACGATCGTGTAGCAGCCGACGGCGTGGCCGTGACGATCGTTGATCTCCTTGAGCCCGTCGAGATCGAGCACCATCAGCGCCAGCGGCTCGTTGTCCGTTTTCGCCTTCTCGATGAGCGCCTGATAGTACGGGTCGTACTGACGGCGCACGGTCAGACCCGTAAGTGGGTCCGTACTCACCAACTCCTCGACCCGCTCCTGATACTGGAGGTCGAGGTCGTCGAGGTAGGCAAACCGGATCACCGTTCCGCCGATGAAGATCTTGTCGCCAGCCGCGAGCGGCACTTTGCTGTCGACGCGACTGCCGTTGACCAGCGTGCCGTTGGTCGACCCCAGGTCCACGAGCACGTAGCGGCCCGTGTCCGGATCGCGCTCGACGCGACAGTGGCGCCGGGAAATCGACCCGTCGCACAGCGCGAGCTCGACCCGATCGTCGCGGCCGATCGTGATCGGCTGGTCGCACACGACGTGGCGGCCGAGGTCGACCTCCGCGCCCTGGACGACCAACAACGACGCCATTCGCCGGCCCTCGGTTGGCGGCGCATACTCGGGAGCCGACTCGACCCGAATCGTCTCCGCCGCCTTGCGCGGCACGACCTTGCGTCGTTTCGGCATGCCCCCGTTCGCGGTAGCGTAGCATCCGTTACAAAACGCGGTCAAACCGCAGCGCCGTCGCGCGGCCGCGATCGCAACGCGAGTTTCACGCGGCCGAAACGAAAAAGAAATCTGGGCCGGGCAAAGTGGTTTCCATGCTAGCGAAATGGATCGACCAGGTCGCCGACGTCCCGCGCACGCTCGCGGACTACACGATCGGAACGTTGATCGTCATGGTTCACATGGCCACCGTGGGGAGGCGCCCCCCCCGCGACGCACTGCCTGCCCGGCCCTGACCGGGCCGCGCGGCGCGCGCCGTTGCTCGGTGGGCGCGGCCGCGTCCGACGCGCGACCGGTGCGGCGGCGCGCAAAAGTCACTGGACGGCGCGCGGCCCGCTCTCGCAGGCAGTAGGGTGGGTTTCTGTTGGCTCCGCGGCCACGCGCCGTCCAGGCCCCCCACACATAGCACAGAAAGTGAGAAGTCAAACTTACCAGTACCAACAGATCTCCGAATTTGCTAGAATCGCGCGTATTATTGGTAAGCGGCCTCAAACTCTCGTCAGAATCTCCGAACTCGCGCGGATGTCGGGCGTGCCCGCTCCGACGATCAAGCACTACATTCGCGAGAACCTGCTGCCCGGACCGGCGCGCCGCACCAGCCGCAACATGGCCTATTACGACGCCGCCCTCGCCGACCGGATCAAGGCGATCAAGCAGCTCCAGCAGACCTATTTCCTCCCGCTGCGGCGTATCGCCGACCTGCTCGAGCCGGCGCCGAGCCACCGCATTCGCTCCGACAAGCTCGCCGAAATCGTCCCCGGCGTGCGCGCGGGCCACGACGCCGCGCGCGCCGACCGCGCCCGGCCGCGGACCGCACCCGCGCGCCGCACCCGCGCCGACGTGCTCGCGTCGATGAACTTGACCGCCGAAGACCTCGATCGCCTCGCAGCGCTGGGACTCGCGGAGCCGGTCGAGCCCGCGCACGGCGAACCCGTGTACGCGGACGCCGACCTCGACCTGCTCGAGGTGATCCACGAAGCGCGCGCGCAGGGCCTCGGCGACCTGTTCCCGCTCGACATCCTCGAACCGTACGCGGACTGCGTACGCACGCTCGTGCGCATGGAGATCGAACTGTTCCGCCAGCGAGTCATCGACGGTGCCGCGCCGACGGGCCGGCCGCTCCCCGAGGTCGCGCGCGAGGCGACGCGGCTGGCCGAGCGATTGATCGTCGCCATGCGATCGAAGCTGGTCTTCCCCGAACTCGCCGCAGCCGGCGGGCTGCCGGACAGCGCTCCGGCGACGAACTCCGCCGTCACCGAACCGCCCCACGGCGCTCCGGCGACGAGCTCGCCCGACGACGACGGCTGATCGCAGCCGGCGTCCGCGTCCGCGTGGTACAGTCGCGCGATGACGTCGGTTCGCGCCGCGGGGATCGCCGCACTCGCGACGGCGGCGTGCGCGGGCTGCGGCGGCGGCGACGGCGGCGGCCCCGACGCGACGCCGGCGGGGGCCTGTACCGGCAGCTACTCGCAGGAGTACCCTTCCGCCGACAATCCCGAGTTCTGCATGTTCCCGTGGGACTCGACGAAGCCGGAACTGGGGCTCACCGAGTGCGACGAAGTGCTCGAGAACTGCTCGGCGACCGGCGCGACCCCGGACTTTTCGTGCATCGACTCCCCGGTCGCCCACCCGCCGACGCCCACCGCCGTCACGCTCACTGGCTTCGTCGACGTGTTTTCGTCTGGACCGGACGCGGACGGGGCGCGCATTCAGATCTTCCGCGCCGGCCAACTCGATGGGGCCAGCGACATCGATGCGATCGCGCCGATCGCGCAGGCCGACGTCGCGCTGTCCGCCGCCACCCTCGCGACCGCGCGCGCGTGTCCGAGCGAGCGCACGCTCGAGGGCGACGCGCGCTTTGGCCAAGGCCGCTGCGCGCAGCCCGACCCGGACGCCGATTGCGGCGGCCAGTGCGACCGCGCGCTCGACGCCGTCGAGTTTTGCCACAACGCCACGTGCGACGACCTGCAGCGGTGGGAGGTCCAGTATGCGATCGCCGACGTGCCGACCAACGAGTTCCTCGTCGTGCGCACGGTCGGACTCGACGCCGACGGCAATCCACAGGTGCGCGGCAACACCTGGTCGCCGCTCGTGCAATACAACGTGTTCCTCGGCACCGGCGACCGCGCCTGTTCACCGGCAGCCGACTGCGAGGCAGGCCTGGTCGACGCCGTATGCAGCGATTGCATCGACACGACCGTCGATCCCCCGGTGTACCGCAACGACGTCAACCTGCTGTCGGCGCAGGACTACGTGACGATCCCGACGTCCGCCGGGCTGTCCGGCGGCGTGCCGCCCGGCCACGGTGGCGTCGCCGGCGAGGTGCACGACTGCAACGGCGTCCGCCTGCGCCACGCGCAAGTCGGCTTCAGCGCGGACCGGATGCCGGAGGTGATCGTGTTCTTCAACGGCAACCCGGTCAAGACGCTGCCGCGCCTGCAACAGATCAGCGACGGCACCAACCTGCTCGGGCTGTACGCGGGCCTGGATGTCGCGCCCGGACCCATGAGCGTCGTCGCGGTCGGCGTACGCGACGGCGCACTGTTCGAGGTCGGCCGGTTCCGCGCCCACGTGTGGCCCGATTCGGTCACCCTCGTCCGCCTCGGCGGCGGACGGCCGCGCCAGCAGCCGTAGCGCGGCCCCCCGACGTCCCAGCTGGCGGTTGCGCATCGCCGCTGGCCGCGGGCGCGATCCGCGGGCGATCGTCGGCATGCGACCTCGCGCCCGCCGCTACCAGATGTTGCTACCCGCCCTCGTGTGCCGCGGGCGCGCGCCCGACCTCGCCTGGCATCTCGCCCCCTCGCTGGCGCACCCGTTCGCAACAACCCCTCAGCGCGCGATCGACTCGTCGAGCTTGCGAAACACGACGCCGCTCGCGATTTTCGGATAGAAGAACGTCGACTTCTGCGGCATGAAACCGCCTTCGTCGGACACGGCCTTGACCGCGGCCACGGGGGTCGGGTTCATCACGAACAGACACTGCCCATCGCCGGCTGCGACGCGCGCGAGCGCGACGGCCGTGTCCTTCGGGTAGTCGAGGTTGGTCTTGGCTTCTTGCGCCGCGCGGTCGATGCCGAGCATCCCCTCGAGCACCACGTCGTGCAGAATCGTTACGTCGAGCCTCTCGGTCGCGCTCGCGCTCGACAGATCCCCGCGGTACGCCATCACGGTCAGGTCCGCGCTGCCGGGAACGACGACGCCAAACGCCGGCCGCGCTGCACCGCGCTCGGTGACGATCGCGCGAACCTTCGCCGCGTCGGCTGCGCCTCCCGCGACCGTGTCGATGTCAAACGCGTCGCGCGCGGCCGCGACCAGTTTCTCCAGAGAAAACCCCGGAACGCCGTGAACGAGCCGGTGTGTCGGAAACACGACCAGCCCCGCGTCGTCCATGTTCGCCAAAAACAGCGTGCCGAAGTCGGCCACATCGCTGCCCGCCTCGCGCCGACGGTCGCGATACGCCAGCATCGTCTCATAGCGATGATGACCGTCGGCGATGTACAGCGGCTTGTCCGCAAGCGCCTCGACAACGGCAGCGATCATGGAGCGATCGGTCACGCGCCATACGAGGTGGCGCGTCCCGTCGTCGGTGGTGCCATCGACCACCGGATCCGTGCGCTCGACCGCCGCGAGCGCCTCGTCCACTGCGCCCTGCGGATCGCTGTACAGCGTGAAGATCTGCGACGGGTGGCACGCGGTTGCCTCGAACAACTTGAGCCGATCGACTTTCGGTCCCTTGAGCGTTCGCTCGTGCGGCAGGATCACCCGCTCGTCGAACCGGTGCAGTCGCACCGCCGCGACGAATCCGCGGCGCACGACCTCGCGGCCGCCGAGTTCCGCCGACGTAAACACCTGGTTGTAGCGGTACAGGCACGGCTGGTCGTCGCGCACGAGCACGCCGTCGGCCAGCCACCGGTCGAGCAGTTCCGCGGCGCGCGAGTACTTCGCGTCGCCGTCGCCTTCCGGCAAGATGACGCGGACGCAATTGTGCGGATCGCGCGCAGCGAGCTGGCGCCAGTGGTCGGCGTCGATGACGTCGTACGGCGGAGCGAGCACGTCGGACGCGCGCACGCGCGTGGTGTCGTATCGGATGCCGCGAAACGGTGCAATGTCGGCCATGGCGCGGGTGTATCACACAGCCGCCGCCGCGATCACGGTGCGAACACGACGCCGGCGTCCCGTTGAACCGGCGCGGCGCCCGCGGACATCACGCCGGCCGGCCGGGACTCGCCCCGCGCGCGCCGATGTCTCGCCGAAAATGCATGCCGTCGAACCGGATGCGGTCCACTGCCGAATACGCGCGGGCGCGGGCCGCCGCCACGTCGGCGCCGAGCGCCGTGACACCGAGTACGCGCCCGCCCGCCGTCTCGAGCCGGCCGTCGCGTTCGCGCGTCCCCGCGTGAAACACGACCACGTCCTCGTCGTCGACGAACGCATCGGCGCCGGTTATCGGCACGCCGGCCTCTGACGACTGCGGATACCCGCGCGACGCGAGGATCACGCAGACCGCCGCGCGCGGATCCCACGCCAGGTCACCGGCCGGCAGGGCGCCGGTTGCGGCACCGTACAACCACTGGCCGAGGTCACTGCGCAGCCGCAGCATCAACGGCTGCGTTTCCGGATCGCCAAAGCGGCAGTTGTATTCCAGGATCCACGGCACGCCGCCGGCATCCACCATGAGCCCGGCATACAGGACCCCGCGGTAATCGATGCCGGCCGCACGCAGGCCCGCGAGCGTCGGATCGAAGATGTCGCGGCGCGCACGGTCGAGCAGCTCCGGTGTCGCCCACCCGGCCGGAGACACCGCTCCCATCCCTCCGGTGTTCGGCCCGCGGTCGCCGTCGAGCGCCGCCTTGTGGTCCTCGGCCTGCTCGAGCAGCACGTAGCGGTGTCCGTCGGTGATCGCCATCAGCGACAGCTCGCGGCCGCGCAGCCGTTGCTCGATCACCACACGGCGACCCGCGTCGCCGAAAGCGCCTCCCTCGAGACACGCGCGCGCGGCGGCGCGCGCCTCGTCTGCGGTGTCGCACACGGTCACCCCCTTGCCCGCCGCGAGGCCGTCGGCCTTGACCACCACGCCGTCGCCCAGCGCACCGATGCGGTCGATCGCCTCATCCGCTTCCGCGACGGTCGAGCACTCGAAGAACTCCGCCGTGCGTATGCCGCAGTCGCGAAAGAATCGCTTCGAAAACGCCTTCGACCCTTCGAGCCGCGCTCCATCGGCCCCCGGTCCGAACACCGCGATGCCGCGGTCGCGCGCGCGGTCCGCCAGCCCCGCGACCAGCGGTGCCTCCGGTCCGACGACGATCAGATCGACTCCGCGGTCGGCGGCCGCCGTGACCAGCCCGTCGATCGCATCGACCGCAATCGGAAGGCACTCCGCGTCGCGGGCGATGCCGGGGTTCCCGGGCGCGCACACGAGTTGATGTCCCGCGCGCGCCAACCGCCACACGAGCGCGTGCTCGCGACCTCCAGAACCGACGACAAGGATCTTCACGTAGACCTCACGAACCGATTGAGTTGTCGCGCGATGTGCCGCCGCGTCCGACACGACGCCGGCCGCACGCCGCCGCCTCAGTGACGGAAATGGCGCATCCCGGTGAACACCATCGCAATCCCGTGCTCGTCGGCCGCGGCGATCACTTCTTCGTCGCGAATCGACCCGCCCGGCTGAATGACCGCGGTCGCACCGGCCTCCGCGATCGCGTCGAGCCCGTCACGAAACGGAAAGAATGCGTCCGATGCGGCGACTGTGCCGGCCAGCGGTAGCTGCGCCTTCATGCGCGCGAGTTGGACGGCGTCGACGCGCGACATCTGGCCGGCGCCGACCGCGGCCGTGCGCGTGCCGGACGCAAACAAAATCGCGTTGGACTTGACGTGCTTGCACACGCGCCACGCGAAGTCGAGCGCCTCGAACTCGTCCGGGGTCGGAGCGCGCCGCGTGACGACGCGCGCCTCCGACGCGCGCGCGGTCACGTAGTCGCCGGTCTGTGCCAGAACGCCGCCCGCGATCGACCGGAGTGTCCATCCGGTCGGCCGGTCGACCTTCATGTCGCCGACCGCGACGAGCCGAAGATTCTTCTTGCGCGCCAGCGAATCCCGCGCCGCGGGTGCGTACGACGGCGCGACGACGCACTCGATGAACGTCTCGGCCAGCAGGCTGGCAAGGTCTGCGTCCACTTCGCGGTTGACCGCAACGATGCCGCCGAATGCAGACACCGGATCGCACTCGCGCGCCCGCGCGTATGCCGCCGCAACGCCGCGCGGATCGCTCGCGGCGCCACACGGATTGGTGTGCTTGACGATCACGGCTGACGGTCCGGTCAGTTCGAGGCAACACGCCAGCGCGGCGTCGAGGTCCAGCAGGTTGTTGTAGGACAGTGCCTTGCCCTGCAGGACTTGTGCGCCGACGAGCAGCGGCCGCCCCGTCGTGACGCCAAGCGAGTTTTTCACCTCGCGGTACAGCGCGGCCTGTTGGTGCGGATTTTCGCCGTAGCGAAGTTCGAACTCGCGCCGCAGTTGCAGCGACACGAGCTCGCCGCCGGACAGAAAAGCGGCAATCGCTCCGTCGTACCCGGCGGTGTGCGCGAACGCTTTTGTAGCCAGCTCGCGGCGGAGCTGCGGCCCCACGCAGCCGCCGTTCCGGTCGAGTTCGGCCAGCAAGCGGTCGTAGTCGTCCGGGTCGACGACGACCGTGACCCGCTCGAAATTCTTCGCGGCCGCGCGCAGCATCGTCGGCCCACCGATGTCAATGTTCTCGACCGCGGCTTCCAGCGTGACATCTGGCGCCGCGATCGTGCGCTCGAACGGATACAAGTTGACGACGACGAGATCGATCTCGCCGATACCGTGCGCCGCGAGCTCCGCACGATGCGCGTCCGTCGCCCGCGCGAGCAGCCCGCCGTGAATCTTCGGGTGCAGCGTCTTGACGCGCCCGTCGAGGATCTCGGGCGCTCCCGTGTAATCGGACACCGCAACGGTCGGCACGCCCGCCGCCTCGAGCGCCTTGCGCGTGCCCCCGGTCGACAGCACCTCGACACCGTGGCGCGCGAGCCCGCGGCCAAGTTCCTCGAGGCCGCGCTTGTCAGACACGCTCACGATGGCTCGACGAACTCGGATCATGACAGGACCTCCGCGCGGTAACGTCGGCGGGACCGGCGCCCGCCACAGATTCGGTGGGTGCGTAGTTATCAGCTAGGGTCCGGCGATTCAATCGCCAGAGCGGGCGATCGTTCGCCGTGCGCCGTTGACTGTCGCGCGGCGGGCGGCTACACGGCAGCGTGGCCGTGCGACCGACCCTTGCCGCGTGCATATTGATGGCCGCCGCCGTCGCCTGCTCGGACCCGGCGGAACGCGCGCGCCGCCCCGCGCCGGCCACGCCCCGCGAGGCGGCCCCCGACCGCAACCCGCGCCCCGCATACGTCGATCCGCCCGCCGCGCCGGGCGCTGTCGCCGGCCGCGTCACGGCCGATGGCGACGCGCTGCTCGCGGTGTGGGTCGAACCGGCGGATCCGGCGGCGGCCGGCTCCGGCAGCACGCGACGCGGTCCGCACCGGGTGCGGTACGCGCGCTTCGCGGAAGGCCGATGGACGGCGCCCGCGACCATCGCCGAGGGCGACGACGTGCTCGCAAACTGGGCCGACACGCCCGCCGTGGCGCGTGGCGGCGACGGCGCGCTCGTCGCGCATTGGGCGAGGCTGCACCCCGGCGGCGGCTTTGCGTACGACGTGGCGCTCGCGCGCTCCACCGACGACGGTGCGACATGGACGCCCCTCGGCGTCGCGCACGACGACGGCACCGCGACCGAACACGGGTTCGTGTCGATGCTGCGCGACCCGCGCGGCGTGCGGCTGTTCTGGCTCGACGGCCGGCGAACGGCCCGCGGTCACGGAGATGGCGCGACGATGCTGCGAACCGCAGTCGTATCGACACGCGTCGGGGAGGATTCGGTCGTCGACGAGCGCGTGTGCGACTGCTGCGCCACCGCCGCGGCGGCCGTCGACGGCAGGCCGGTCGTCGCCTACCGCGATCGCAGCGCCGACGAGATCCGAGACATCACCATCGCACGCGCAGACCGCGAGGGGTGGGCGCACACCTCGTTCGCCGACGGCTGGCGCATCCCCGGTTGCCCCGTCAACGGACCCGCCGTCGCGGCGGCCGGCGGTGCGCTATGGGTCGCGTGGTACACGTACGCCGGCGAACGCGGCTCCGTGCGCGCCGCGGTATCCACCGACGGCGGCGCGACGTTTTCCGCGCCGATCGCGATCGATGGCCCTCGCGGGCGGCGCGAGCCGGTCGGCCGGGTGTCGATCGCCGCCGTGACCGAGCGCGACGCCGTCGTGAGCTGGATCGCGTCCGATCGAGAGGATGCTCGCATCTATGCGCGGCGCGTCGCGGCCGACGGGCGCGTCGGTGCCGAGCGCGCGCTCGCGCCGACGACCCCCGAGCGCGACGCCGGCTTTCCGCGAGTTGCGCCGCTCGGCCGCGACCACCTGGCGTTGCTATGGACGGCGACCGCCGGCGAGCGCGACGGCGCGACCCGCCTGCGCATGCTCGCCATCCCCCTCGCGGAGCTACCGCCGCCGGCCGGCGCCGTGTCCGCCCCGCCTGCCAGGGACGCCGCCGGCGGGCTGCTCGCCGTCGGCGCGCCGATGCCGGCGGCGACCGTCGCTCGGTTGGACGGAACGCCGACCACCCTGGCCGACGCAGGCGGCCGCGCGGTGCTCGTGAACGTGTGGGCCACCTGGTGCGAACCGTGTCGGCATGAGTTGCCGGTACTCGCCGCGCTACAGCGCCGGTACGGCGACGCGGGCCTCCGGGTCGTCGCCGTGAGCGTAGATCGCCAGCGCACCGCGGGCGAGTTGCGCGCGTTCGCCGAGCGCCGCGAGCTGCCCTTCTCCGTGTGGCACGACCCGCACGAAGCCCTCGCCACCGCGCTCGGCGGGCAGACCGTGCCCGCGAGTTTCCTGTTCGACGGCGATGGCCGCCTCGTTTGGCGGCGCGCCGGCGCGATCGCCACCGGCGATGTCGACCTCACGCGGGCAGTCGAAGCGGCGCTCGCACCGCGCCGTCCCGCGCGCCGCTGACCGCGATCGCGCGCGGGCCGCGCCTCCACCGGAGGCGCTCCGCGCCTATTTCTTCGGCCCCTCGATACCGAGATCCTCGGCGCACGGCGCCGACATCTTCAACTTGACCAGGCCATGCACCTCGACTTGGCGGATGCGCTCGCGCGTGAGATTCATGATCTCACCGACCTCCTCGAGCGTTATGCCGCCGCGGTCGGCGACGTCGAGCGAGCACGTTTCCGTCATCTCCCAGACTTCGAGATCCGGGAAGTTGATCTTGATCGAGCCCGTCTCGGGGTTCACGTCGAGGTACAGGTGGTGCTTGCAACTCACCCACGGGCACGGGCGGGCTGCGCCCGCGCACTCGGCCCGCGTCCGCGGGCGCGGCACATCGTCGACGGGCGGGTACAGCAGTGCGCCGATGCGCAGCTCCTCCCGCGTGAGACGCTTCATTGCGATCGTCTTGGACCGCGGTCGACTGCGGCGGGGCCGCCGCCGCACCTTGCGGCTGACCTTCGGTGCAGCCGTAGCCGGTTCGTCGACCAACTCGTGGGCCTGGTCGCTGGTGTGGGTGTTGTCGTTCGAGCGATCCATGCCGACCTCCTCCGTTACAGCAAGTCTTCGGCGCTCCCCGCGGCGCCGGAGTCCCGATAGCGGTCGCCGCCCTCCTCGCTGGCGCGGCGTTGCAGCGCGTCGAGCCGCCGCAACAACTCGTCGGCAGCCTTGCGCGCATCGCTGATGTCCTTTTTGAGCGCGCGGCGCGCCTTTGCGTCGAACCGCTCGCTCTGCAATTCGTCCTCGAAGCGCGCGAACACGTCCGCGAGTACGTCCTCGAGGCTTTCGAGCGCGTTCGTGAACCGCAAATACCGCTGCTGGATCTGCTCGATCGTGTAGTCGTCGCGCATCAGCCGCTTGATTTCGTTGATGCGCCGGACCGTCTTGGCCGGGTACACGCCGAGCGAGCCGCGGTGTTTCCCCTTACGCCCCACGCGCCGGCTGCGCGGCAGCAGCCCCTGCTGGACGTACTTGCGGAACGTCGCCTCGGACAGGCGAATCCCGCGCGACACGAAGATGTCGACGATCTGCGCCGCCGTGATCCCGTCGGCGTACTGCGCTTCGACCTCGCGCAGCTCCGCCTCCGTCAATAGCGCCGGCCGACGCCCGGTCGCCGCCGCCCGCCGGCCGCCTGCGCCCCCGCGCCCGCCGCCGCTCGCCGCGTGCGCTTCCACGGCTCCGGCCGTGGCCAACTCGCGCGCCACGCTCCGCGCCGACAGCGCATCGTCCGGGCAGGCGCGCAGCGCGAAGGTCGCATCGTCCGTCCAACTGTGCGCGCCCGGTGGCGGTCGGCGAATCACGTGCTGTCCCCCGTTGGTGCCCTTCGATGCACGGGTCCCGCAGCGCTGAGCTCGATCCCCCTCGTCTCAGCCGGCTCCCTTGCTCGAAGTATTCCTACGATATTCCACTGAGTGTATTCCGTCAACGCGAAGCAAAGAAAAATGATCAACTTTTTGCCTGCGATTTTGTTCAGTTTCTCGACACGCATCCGGATTGCACTGCCCGCGCCGCGCGTCAAAACGCAACGCATCCGCAGCCCAGCGCGCAGCCC
>RFGE01000340.1 GCA_003696105.1 Deltaproteobacteria bacterium
CGGCGGCTCGCCGCCCGCACGTCGCCGCGCACCAGCGCCAGGTACTCGGCGTCCTCGACCGACGTGCCGTACACGTACGCCTGAAACGGCTCGCCCTCGCCGAGCAAGGCCGGACGCATCGGGCTCGTCGCGCGGCGCTCGACGATCATCTCCTGCTGTAGCCGGTACGCGATCAGGTCGGCGATCGTCAGCAGGAAGATGCCGTGTTTGCGCGAAAACACCTCGAGGTCGGGCATCCGCGCCATCTCGCCGTCGTCGCGCATGATCTCGCAGATCACGCTGGCGGGCTTGAGGCCCGCGAGCCGGGCCAGATCGACCGAGCCTTCCGTCTGGCCGGTCCGCACGAGCACTCCGCCGCGGCGCGCGCGCAGCGGAAACACGTGCCCCGGTGACACGACGTCCTCCGGCCGCGCGTCGTCCGCGATCGCGACCTGGATCGTGCGAGCGCGGTCTCGCGCCGAGATCCCCGTGGTCACGCCGTGGCGCGCCTCGATGGACACGGTGAACGCCGTGCCGAGCGCCGCCTCGTTGTCGTGGACCATCATCGGCAGCTTGAGCCGCTCGATGAACGACTCGTCCAACGCGAGGCAGATGAGCCCGCGGCCGTGGGTCGCCATGAACGTGATCGCCTCGGGCGTGCACTTTTCCGCCGCGATGCACAGGTCGCCCTCGTTTTCGCGATCCTCGTCGTCGACGAGGATCACCATCTCGCCGGCGCGGTACCGCTCCATCGCCTCGACGACGCGATCGATCGAGTCCCTCATCGCCGGTAGCCCTCCACCAGCTTTTCGACGTACTTGCCGATCATGTCGACCTCCAGATTGACCGGCGCGCCCACCGGCTTGTCTGCCAGCGTCGTCGCCTCGACCGTGTGGGGAATCAGCGCGATCGAGAATCCCGCGCCGTCGACGAGGTTGACCGTGAGGCTGATGCCATCGATCGCAATCGACCCCTTCTCGATGATGTAGCGCAGCAGTTCGGGGGCCGCGCGTACCGCGACCTCGAGATTGGCGCCGAGATCGCGCTTCGCGGCGATGTGGCCGACCCCGTCGACGTGGCCGAGCACGAGATGGCCGCCGAGCCGGTCCCCCAACCGCAGCGCCCGCTCGAGGTTGACCCGATCGCCCGGCCGCAGCCGGCCGAGCGTCGTCCGCCGAAGCGTCTCGTTGCCGGCGACCACCTCGAACCGGCCGGCGCCGCGCGCGGTCACCGTGAGGCACGTGCCGTCGACCGCGACCGACTCGCCGATCGCCAGATCGTCGACGTCGATCCGGCCCGGCGCGATCGCCAGCACCACTCCCTCGCCGCGCCGGCTCGCGGCCGCCACGCGGCCGATATCTTCGACCAGGCCCGTAAACATGAAGTCGCTCTCGCGGACGCCGGCGCGTTCGGTCCATCGGCGCCCGCCGGCCGAGCGCCCGCCGTAACCCTGCCTGGGACCGCCGCCAAAGGCAAGCGCGACGTCCCAACCCGCCGCGCCCCCTGCCGCGTCACCCGCCGATCCCGTCCCAGCCCCGCCGCGCGCACGCCGCGGGCGGACCCGGCGCCGCCCGCCGCCCCTGCAGCCACCGGGCGCCCCCGCCCGGTCGGACCCGGCCGTACAGGCCGCCCCAACGTCGGCCCGGGCGCCGGTCGTCCACCGCCCGGTCGGGCCCCCTCACCCCGCACGCCGCGCGCGCCGCGCCGGCACCGCACGCACGACCAGGTCCTCCCCGAGCCGCTCCGGCTCGCCGGCCAGCCGCATCCCCACGGCCGCCGCCACGCGCGCCACCCCGCGCCCCTCGACCCACGCGGGTCCCGCGCCGAACACCCGCGGCGCCACGTACAGGCGCACCTCGTCCGCCAGCCCGGCCGCCAGCATCGTCGCGTGCACCTCGCCGCCCCCCTCGACCAGCACCGACACGATCTCCGCCGCCGCGAGCCGCCGCGCCAGCGCCCGCACGTCCACGCGTCCCTGCCGCGTCGCCCGCACGCGCCACACCTCGGCCCCGAGTGCGGCCAGCCGCCGCTCCCGCGCCGCCGGCGCCGCCGCCGTCGTCGCGAGGATGCAACGGGCCGTCGACTCCGCGTTCGCCGGCAGCACGCGGCTGTCCGGCGGCGTGCGCAATCGACTGTCCAGCACGATCCGGATCGGGTCGACGCCGCCGCGCACGCCGCGCACCGTCAGCCGCGGATCGTCCGCCCGCACCGTCCCGACGCCGACGAGGATCGCCTGGTGCGCGTGGCGCAGCCGGTGCGCGTCGCGCCGCGCCGCCTCGCCCGTAATCCACTTCGAGTCACCCGTCCGCGTCGCGATGCGCCCGTCGAGCGTCACCGCCGCCTTCAGCGTGAACCGCGGCCGCCCCTCGCGCGCCCACGTCACGAACGCCGCGTTGAGTTCGGCGCACTCCGCGCGGCGCACCCCGGTGACCACCTCCACCCCCTTGCGCCGCAGCCACGCCGCGCCGCCGCTGTGCGCGCGGATCGGATCGAGCATCCCGATGACGAGTCGCGCGATGCCCGCCTCGAGCACCAGCGGCGCGCACGGCGCCGTCCGGCGCCGCCCGGTGTGTGCGCACGGCTCGAGGTTCACGTACATCGTCGCGCCCGGCGCGCGCCCACCGAGCTTGCGCAGAGCGACGGCCTCCGCGTGCGGGCCGCCGAGCCGCGCGTGGTAGCCCTCCGCGAGCAGCTCGCCGGCCGGCGACACGATCGCGCAACCGACCAGCGGGTTCGGCGCCGTCCGGCCGGTCCCGCGGCGCGCCAGCTCGATGCACCGCGCCATCCAGCGGTCATCCTCCGGGCGCACCGCGCCGCGGCGCGCGCGCCGCCGGCCGGCCCGAGTCGCCCTGCCCGCCCGCGTCACGACTTGCGCGCCCGCATCAAGTCGGCCAGCTCCCGCATGAACTCGTCGACGTCGCGAAAGTCGCGGTAGATCGACGCATACCGCACGTAGGCCACCTCGTCGAGCTTGCGCAGCCGCGGCAGCACCGCCTCGCCGATGCGCTTGGACGCCACCTCGCGGTCGCCGGTATCGCAGATGTCGCGCTCGACCTCCTCGGCGATCTTTTCGAGGTCGCCGAACGACACCGGACGCTTGGCCGCCGCCCGCTTGAGCCCGCGCAGCAGCTTGTCGCGGTCGAACGGCTCGCGCCGGCCGTCGCGCTTGCTCACGATCGGCAGCGCGTCCTCGATACGCTCATACGTCGTGAACCGCCGCTTGCACGCCTCGCACTCGCGGCGGCGCCGGATCTCGCCGCCGTCCTTCGACGTGCGCGAGTCGATGACGCGGTCCTCGTTGGTGCCGCAGAACGGACAGCGCATCGCCCGTCACTTTCCGGCGCCACCGTCGAGCGCCGCGATCTTGTCGACCCGGCGCGCGTGCCGGCCGCCCTCGAACGCCGTCGCGCGAAACGCATCCACCGCGTCCACCGCGACGCCGGCGCCGACGACCCGGGCGCCGAGTGCAATCGCGTTGGCGTCGTTGTGCGCCCGCGCCATCTTCGCCATGTACGTCCCGGTGACGACCGCCGCCCGCACCCCCGGGATCTTGTTGGCCGCGATCGAGATCCCGATCCCGGTGCCGCACACCAGCAGGCCGAAACTGCCCGGCTGCGCCGCCACCGCGCGGCCGACCCGCTCGCCGTAGTCCGGGTAGTCCACGGACGCCCCGTCGTGTGTGCCGAGGTCCTCCACCTCGTCGCCGAGTGCGCGCAGATGGTCTACGAGCTGGCGCTTGAGCTCCAGCCCCGCGTGATCGGAACCCGCATACCACTTCATGCGGCGTGTATACCGCCAGCCGCGCGCCCGCCGCCACCCCGGCGGCGCCGGCCGCGCGCGCCGCCGTTCAGTCGCCCGCGTACCGCTTGAACACCAGGCAGGCGTTCGTGCCGCCGAACCCGAACGAATTCGACAGCGCCACGTCGACGCGCACCTCGCGCGCCGCGTTCGGCACGTAGTCGAGGTCGCACTCCGGGTCCGGCGTCTCGTAGTTGATCGTCGGCGGCAGCACGCCGCGGTGGATCGCCAGCGCGGTGATGGCCGCCTCGACGCCACCGGCCGCCCCGAGCATGTGCCCGGTCATCGACTTGGTCGACGACACCGCGAGTCGATCCGCATGCGCGCCGAACACCGCCCGGATCGCGGCCGTCTCGTTCTTGTCGTTGAACGGCGTCGACGTGCCGTGCGCGTTGATGTAGCCCACCTGCGCCGAATCGACCTTCGCGTCCTCGAGCGCCAGCTGTATGCACGCACGCGCCCCCCGCCCCTCCGGCGCCGGCTGCGTCATGTGGTACGCATCGGAGTTGGCGCCGTAGCCGACCAGCTCGCAGTAGATGCGGGCACCGCGCCGCTTGGCATGTTCGAGTTCCTCGAGCACCACGACCCCGGCGCCCTCGGCGCACACGAAGCCGTCGCGGTCCTTGTCGAACGGCCGGCTCGCGCGCTCCGGCTCGTCGTTGCGGGTCGACAGGGCGCGCATCGACGCGAATCCGCCGATGCCCAACTCGGACACGGTCGCCTCGGCGCCGCCCGCGATCATCAGGTCGGCGCTGCCGTACTGGATCGCGCGCATCGCCTCGCCGATCGAGTGCGCGCCGCTCGAGCACGCGCTCACGTGGCTGAAGTTCGGCCCGGTCGCCCCCGTCTTGATCGTGAGCATCCCGGGGATCATGTTGATGATGATGTCGCACACGAAGTACGGCGACACGCCGTGGCGCGGCCCGCGCTCGCGCAGGTTGCGGTAGGTGCGCTCGATCGTCTGCACGCCGCCGAGGCCCGCGCCGACGAACGATCCCCAGCGGTGCGCCTCGGCTTCGGGGGCGCGCCGGTCCTCGTAGCCCGCGTCTTCGAGCGCCTTGAGCCCCGCGGTGATGCCGAACTGGAGGAAGTCGTCGAAGTGGCGCGCCTCGCGCTTGTCGATGTACGGCTCCTCGGCGACCCAGCCCTTCACCTCGCCGGCGATCTTCGTCGAAAACTCCGACGCGTCGAAGTGGGTGATCGGGCCGATGCCGCTTTTGCCCTCGACGAGCCCGCTCCACGTCGACTCCCGGTCGTTGCCGAGCGGCGTGACCAGGCCGATCCCGGTGATGACGACGCGGCGCATGGTCTAGTTCACGTGCGACTTGATGTAGTCGATCGCGTCTTTGACCGTGCGGATCTTCTCGGTGTCCTCGTCCGGAATCTCGAGCTTGAACTCCTGCTCGAGCGCCAGGACGAGTTCCACGACGGCGAGCGAATCCGCCTTCAAGTCATCGACGAACGACGCGTCGTCCTTGCACTGCTCGGGAGACACCTCGAGCTGCTGGCAGATGATCTCTTTGACCTTGGCGGTGATTTCTTCAGGCGTCATGACGGTTGGTTCCTCTGTTGGCTGTCCAGTCGGTGGTTGGTCGCGCGGCAGTCTACATCAACATGCCGCCGTTGACGCGAATGACCTGGCCGGTGATGTAGCCCGCCTCCGGCCCGGCCAGGAACGCCGCCGCGCCGGCGACGTCCTCGGCCGCGCCGATGCGGCCCAGTGGGATCTCCTCCAGCAGTTTGGCGCGCTGGTCGTCGGGCAGGTGCTCGGCCGTCATGTCCGTCTCGATGAAGCCGGGCGCGATCGCGTTGACGGTGACGCCGCGCGACGCGTATTCGCGGGCGAGCGCCTTGGTGAGGCCGATGAGGCCGGCCTTGGCGGTCGCGTACGCCGCCTGGCCCGCGTTGCCCATCTCGCCGACGACGGACGTGATGTTGATGATACGACCGTCTCGCTTGGCGCGCAGGAGCTGAGGCGTCGCCGCCTGGCTGCACCAGAACGCGCCATCGAGGTTGATCGCCAACTGGCGGCGCCAGTCCTCGGGGCGAAACCGCATCGCGAGGCCGTTGATCGCGACGCCCGCGTTGTTGACGAGGATGTGCAGCCCGCCGTGTTCCGCCGCGATCGCCTTGATCGCGGCCGTCACCGCGTCGCGGTCGGCCACGTCGAACCCGGCGACGGCCGCCTTGCCGCCGGCCGCCTCCACGTCGGCCGCCGTCTCGCGCGCCGCATCCTCGCGCGCCGCGTAGTTGACCACCACGGTGGCGCCGCGCCGCGCGAGCGCGACGCAGATCGCGCGGCCGATCCCGCGCGAGCCGCCGGTCACCAGCGCGACCTTCCCCTCGAGTGCCTTGTCCACGATCGCCATGTCATCCCTCCGCGCGTGCCAGGTTGTCGATGTCCTCCGGTTCGGCGACGCCCGCGACCGCCACGTCCGGCGCGATCCGCTTGACGAGGCCGGCGAGCACGCGCCCCGGGCCGACCTCGTAGGCCCGCCGCATCCCGGCCGCCGCCATCCGCTGCACCGTCCGTTCCCACTGCACCGGCGCCGTCACCTGGTCGACCAGGCGCGCCTTGATGGCGTCCGGATCGCCGTGCGGCTCGGCGGTCACGTTCGCGTACACCGGCACGGCCGGCGCCCGCACCTCGACCGGCGCGAGCGCGTCGGCGAGCGCGTCGGCGGCCGGCTGCATCAGCGCGCAGTGAAACGGCGCGCTCACCGCGAGCTTGCGCACGAGACGCGCCCCCGCCGCCTTCGCGGCCGCCATCGCCCGGTCGACCGCCGGCGTGTGGCCGGAGATGACGACCTGGCCGCCGCCGTTGAGGTTCGCCGGGCTGCACACCTCGGCGCCGGTGGACGCCTCGGCGCACAGGGCCGCGACCCGGTCGCCGTCGAGGCCGACGATGGCCGCCATCGCGCCCACCCCCTCCGGCACCGCCCGCTGCATCGCCTCGCCGCGCAGGCGAACGAGCCGGACCGCATCGCCGAGGCGCAGCGCGCCGGTCGCGACGAGCGCGGTCCACTCGCCGAGCGAGTGGCCGGCCGCCGCGTCGAACGCCAGCGGCACGCGGGCCTGAAGCGCTCGCAACACGGCGATCGAGGTCGTCAAGATCGCCGGCTGGGTGTTCGCCGTGCGCGTGAGTTCCTCCTCCGGTCCCTCGAAGCACAGCTTCGAGATGGCAAACCCGAGCGCGTCGTCCGCCTCCTCGAACACGGCGCGCGCCTCGGCGAACGCCTCGGCGACGGCGCGGCCCATGCCGACCTTTTGCGATCCTTGCCCCGGAAACAACAGTGCAGTGTGCATGCGGTCCTCCTGTCGCGCCGTCACGCCGCCGGCACGCTCTCCCACAGGCGCGCGTGGCGCGCGAGCGCGTCGCCCAGCCGCTCGGTCAGGCCGCCGGCCACGAACCGATCCGACGCGACGATCGCGTTGCGAATCGCGACCTCGTCGCTGCGGCCGTGGCAGATGACGACGACGCCGCGCACGCCGAGCAGCAGCGCGCCGCCGGTCTCCGATGCGTCGATCGTGCGCTTGAGCGCGACCATCGCCGGCCTGGCCAGCACGCCGGCGAGCCGGCCGCGCACCGACGCCATCAGTTGCTGTTTCACCATCCGGAACACCGCCTCGGAGACCCCCTCGCTCACCTTGAGCACCACGTTGCCGGTGAACCCGTCGGTCGCGACGACGTCGCACACGCCGTGAAACAGCGACGAGCCCTCGACGTAGCCGACGTAGTCGAACGCGGCGTCGGGATGGCTGGCGGCCGCCTCGAGCAGCGCGTGGGCCTCGCGAGTGAGTTCGGTCCCCTTGGTGAGTTCCGTCCCGTTGGACAGCAAGCCGACGCGCGGGCGCGCGCGGCCGTGCAAGATGCGATCGTAGGCGGCGCCGAGCACGCCGAACTGGGCGAGCATGGTCGGCCGGACGTCGACGTTGGCGCCCATGTCGCACAGCACGAGCGTGCCGTCCGGCGTCGGAAACACGGTGACGATGCCGGGCCGCTCGACCCCCGGCAACCGCTTGAGCACGAACAGCGCGTGGCCGAGCACCGCGCCGGAGTTGCCGGCCGACACGACCGCGGCGGCATCGCCGGCGGCGACCAGGTCGAACGCGACGCGCAGCGACGAGTCGCGTTTTTTGCGAAACGCCTGGCTGGGGTGATCGTCCATCGTCACGACTTGCGTCGCGTGGCGGATCGACAGCCGCGGCTCGCGGTCGGCGCCGAGCCGCGCCAGCTCCGTCCGCAGGCGGGGCTCGTCGCCGACCAAGATCACCTCGACCGGCGCCGAGCGCACGGCGGCCACCGCGCCGGCCACCTCGGGACCGGGCGCGCGGTCGCCCCCCATCGCGTCGACCGCGATCGCGTGTTTCGCCACGGGTGTCACCGTGCGCGCGTGCGGCCGGACCCCGCGCGGTCGATCGCGGCGACGACGCAGCCGCCGCCGAGGGTCGCGCGGCGCTGGGGCGCAGCCGCCGCGCGGTCCGCGCGCGGGGCCGCACCGCCGGCGGCCGCGCGGCGATCGCGCCGGTCAGCCACAGCCCCGGTCGCGCGTCGCCGTGCCCACATCGCCGCGTCTCCGCTCGGTCCCCGGCCCGCGGGCGCCTATTCCGTGTCCTCCGCGCGCCCCTCGACGACCTGTTCGCCCCGATACGTCCCGCACTCGAGGCAGACCCGGTGCGGCAGCCGGGGCGCGCCGCACTTCGGGCAGGTGCCGACCAGCGGCTTCTTGAAGCTCGCGGCCCAGGCCGAGCGGCGGTGCCGCACGCGCGAGCGACCGAGACGACGTTTCTGCAGTGCCATGGTGACTTCCTATTCGAGTTTGAGTTTCGACAGCGCGGCCGCCCACGGCGAATCCGCGGCGGCGGGAGGACAGGCGCACGCGCCCGCGTTGAGGTCGGCGCCGCACTGGGCGCACAACCCCTTGCAATCGTCGGCGCACAGCGGCGCGTACGGCACCGACAACACCAGGTGATCGCGAATCGCCGCCGCGAGGTCGACCGTCTCGCCGTCGTGGGCGGACACGTCGAGGTCGTCGGCGTCGAGTTCCACGTCGCCGTCGTCCGGCTCGGCGTCGAACTCGGACCGCGGCAGGAACGTGAGCGAAAACGGCTCGTCGACGGCGAGCGTCACGCGGCCGAGACACCGGCTGCACGCGACGGCGATTGTCCCCGTGAGGCGGCCGACGGCGAACGCCGTGCGGTGCTCGACGGTGACCTCGACGTGCAGGTGGACCCGGTCCGGCGCCGCGCCGGCGGGCGGCTCGTCGAGCTGGTCCTGGCCCGGCACCGCCGCGAGCGCCTCGCGCACGAACGCCTCCTCGAGCGCGACATCGCGCGTCTCGGGCAGGTCGCGGAGGCGGAAGGACAGCTCGGGCTTCATCGCAGAACGGCGGTACTACCAGGGGCCGCGAGTCGGGTCAAGACCCGTGTGTTTTCGCGGGCTCCGCCGGCCCCGCCTACTCGGCCGCGGCCATCAAGATGCCGGAACCGATGGTGAGCAGCGCGGTCAGGTCGAGGTCGTTGAACTGCAGATACGCGCCGAAAAACGCGCTCCGCCCGGTGTGGAAGTCCTCGAACGCGATGGGAATTCCGCCCTCGAAGCCGCCCCCGGCATCTTGCGGCTCCGGCTGGATGACCTGATGCCGGTTCAGCACGTCGTCCATCCCGGCGATCACGTAGATGTGGCGGAAGAACGAGTAGGCGGCGGTGAGCTTGAGCCGCGGCAGCGCGTCGAACGTCGTGTCGAACACGTCGGCCGACACCTTGAGCCGGTCGTCGAACCACTGGCCGTCGATGCCGACGCCGCCGGACGACTCCTTGATGCCGAACCGCAGCGACGCCCAGCCGATCCGCTTGCCGAACTGGAACGTGATGCGCGTGCCGTCGCGGATGCGCACGCGCCGACGGAACTCGGTCGTCCCGTTGTCGTTGGTCACGGGGTCGACGACCAGTTCGGTCTCCGGGAACGCGCCGCGGAAGCCGCGGTTGAACTCGATGAGGTAAAACTTGTCGGGCCGGGTCCGCAACTCGACGCTCACATAGTGGTTGCCGGCAAACAGGTTGCTGGTCTCGTTCGGCCAGTAGTGGAACTCGCTGCGCAGCCCGACCCACGTTTCCATGCCGAACAGGGTGCGCACGAAGTTCTTCGCGTCGCCGGTGATGTCCTCGAGGTTGTCGGCGAGCGTCGAGTCGTTGACCAGGCGGCCGAGGGTGCCCTTGTCCTCGTCGATCTTGGTGGCGATCGACGTGGACCGGTCGAGAAACTCGTCGACCAGATCGAGCTTCTCGCGCACCGACGCACCGGTCTGCTCGATCTCCTCGCGCGTGCGGGTCACGAGCTGTTCGGTCTCGGCCAGAATCCGATCGACCTTGTCGTCCGCGTCGCGGGTGATCGCGCGGATGTCCCTGGTGATGTCCTGAATGCGCGCGAGCGCGTCGTCCGTGCGCGCCAAGATGCTCTCGACCGTACGCGCCTGCTCCTGCACGAGCCGGTCGAGGCGGTTGGCCATCGAGGCGATCGGGCCGTTGACGAGGGCGCGGACGTCCTCGCTCAGGTCGCGCACGGAGACGAGCACCTCGTCGACCTTGGGCATCGACTGCTCGATCCGGCGCATCAGCGCATCCGGCGACGTGGCCTCGACCACGCGTTCGATCTCGGCGCCGTCCGGCAGCGGCGCGTGCGTGCGCCGGTCGCCGGCCGGATCGATCGAGGTCGGTGTCCCGGGGTCGATCTCGATGTAGTAGTCGCCCAACAGCGACGACGACTTCTTCATCGCGACGGCGTTGTCGTACACCTTGTCGCGCAGGTCGTCGCGCAGCTTCATGACGACGCGCGCGTACCGGCCCTGGATCTGCAGTTCGGCGATTTCGCCGACCGGCAGGCCGGCGATGACCACGCGCGATCCGATCGGCAACCCCGACGCGTCGCGAAACTGCGCGGCGAGCGCATAGCTGCCGCCGCCGCTGGCGCGCCTGCCGATCATCTTCCACACGCCGTAGGAGCCGACGGTCATGAGGAGGACGAGGATCCCGACCTTGATGCCCTGCGATAGGTTCTTCACGACGACTCTCAACGCGACGCCGGCAACAGCGCGAGCAACACGTCCGACACGAAGTAGTCCAGGACCAGGACGCCGACCGAACCCGCGACGACCGCGCGGGTGGTCGCGAGCCCGACGCCTCGGCCACCGCCGCTGGCATTGTACCCCTGATAGCAGGCGATCAGCATCACCGCGAGGCCGAACACCCCGCTTTTGATCACGCCCTGCGCGACGTCCACCGGTTTGACATACAACTCGAAGTTCGACAGGAACTGGCCGTGGTCCACGTTGAGCGTGATCACGGCCACGATGTAGGCGCCGATCATGCCGACGATGAAGAACAGCATGGTGAGGATCGGCGCGGTGAGCGTGCCCATGACGACCCGCGGAAGCACGAGGAACTGCACCGGATTGATCGCCATCGTCTCGAGCGCGTCGATCTGTTCGGTGATGCGCATCGTGCCGAGTTCGGTCGCGACGCCCGCCCCGGCGCGCGCCGCGAGCATCAGGCAGGTGAGCACCGGCGCCAGCTCCAGCGCGAGGCTCTTGCCGGTGACGCCGCCGGACATCGTCTCGAGGCCGAACACGCGAAACGCGTTGACCATCTGCAGCGACGTGACCGCGCCGGTGAACGCACCGACGAGCAGGATGATCGGGAGCGACCCGAAGCCGATGTAGTCGGCCGCCTCGAGGTAGTTGCCGATCCGGTACGGGCGGCGCGGCAGCCACGCGAGCGCGCGCACCAGCAACAGCACGTGCCCGCCGACGGAGTCGACGAAGCGGACGACCGGCCGGAAGGCCTGGCCGACGCCCTCGCGGACGCCGCTGGCGATCGCCCGGCCGACGCCCGGAGCCCCGGAGGCGTCGCCGGCATCCGGTCCCGGGCCCGCGTCACGCATCGGCGCCTCCGCCGCGGTAGGTACGCGGCACGCGCTTGGAGATGCCGCACGTCACCTCGTATGCGCTGATCCCCGCGCCGGCCGCGAACTCGACGACGGAGATGCGCTCGCGTCCGTCGGATCCGATCAAGATGACGGGCTGTCCCACGGCGACAGCATCGCCCAAGTCTGTGACGTCGACCAAGATCATGTCCATGCTGACTGCTCCGATGACCGGGCAGCGCCGCCCCGCCACGAGCACGTCCGCGCGACCCGTGAGATTGCGGGGATAGCCGTCGGCGTAGCCCACCGGGACCACGGCGGCGCGCGTCGGGCGCGTCGCGGTCCACAGGCCGCCGTACGACACGCGGCCGCCGGCCGGCACGTCCCGCACCTGCGCGATCGCGCTTGCGAACTCCAGCGCCGGCGCGAGCGACACCGGCCCCGCCGCCGCGCCGTACAGGGCCAGGCCGGGCCGCACCCGGTCGTACCGCGCGGCAAATCGCAGCGCCCCCGCGCTGTTGGCGGCGTGGGCGATCGGCGGGCGCCGGCCGGCGGCGGTGAGCGCGGCGAGCGCGGCGTCGAACCGGGCCAGCTGCCGCCGCGTCGGGCTGTCGGGATCGGCCGGGTCGTCCGCGTCCGCGCTGGCCAGGTGCGTGCAGATGCCCTCGACGACGAGGCCGTCGCGAGGCGCGCACGCGCCGACCGCGGCCTCCGGCGCGATCCCGAGCCGGTGCATGCCCGTGTCGAGCTTGACGTGCACGGCCACCGGCGCACCGCGCGCGCGGCCGACCGCAGCGAACCGCTCGAGGTCGGCCGGGTCGGACACGACCGGCGTGAGCCCGCGCGCGACCACTTCGGCGTGCGCCCCGCCGAGCGACGGCCCCATCACCAGCACCGGCGCCGCGACGCCCGCGTCGCGCAGCTCGACCCCCTCCTCGACCAGGGACACCGCGAGGCCGGCCACCCCAGGCGCCCGCTCGAGCGCACGGGCGACCGGCACGGCTCCGTGCCCGTAGGCATCCGCCTTGACCACCGCGTACAGGTCGACGCCGGCGTGCGCCGCGACCGCCGCGGCGTTCGCGACAATCGCGGACAGATCGACCACCACGCGGGTCGGGCGAATGGCCGCGCACTTGGTCACGCCGGCATTATAGGGGCCGCGCCGGCGCAACGCCCGCGGCCCGAGGCGCGATCACGCGGCCCGGTCGACTCCCTGGCGGCGCAGCAGCTCGTCGGTGACGATGAGCGCGCGGCCACGCGGGATGATCAACCCGTCGCGCGCGAGCTGGTTGAACGCCCGCGAGATCGTCTCGCGGCAGGAACCGATCATGTTGGCGAGTTCCTGCTGCGTCGGACGCCGGCGGATGAGCACGCCCTCGGGCGCGTCCGTGCCCTCGTCGCGCGCGAGGCTCACGAGGAGGCGGATCAGGCGCTCGTTGACGTCGCACAGCGCGAGCTGCGCGATCGCGTCGTCGGCGCGACGCAGCCGGTTGGCCATCTCGCCGAGCAGGTTCAACGCCGTCTGCGGGAAGCGGCTGATGTGCGCCAGCAGGTCGTCGCGCGACAGCATCAGCAGCGTGGTCGGCTCCAGCGCGATGACGTTGGCGGTGCGCGGCTCGCCGTCGAACAACGAGATCTCGCCGAACGCGTCCCCGGGGCGCAGCAGCGACAGGGTCACCTCGCGGCCGTTTTCGCCGAAGATGACCACCTTGACCCGGCCGGACGCGATGACGAACAGCGCATCGCCGGGCTCGTCCTGCGACACCGCCGCCCCGTGGGCGCGCACGCGGCGCACCTTCACCCGTTGGGTGAGGTCTTCGATCGCGTGCAGCGGCAGCGACGCGAACATCGGGGCGCGGGCGATCGCGGCGCGAACGCGCGCGGCTTCCTCGGTGCGGACGGCTCCGCCGTCGTCGGCGCGGGCGATGCTGAGCGGCATGGGGCTTGTCTCCTTGGTTGGGTCGCGTGTCACGGACGGCACGGCCCGAACCCAAAGCAAACGCGATGCCGACCTCGATCTGCCGGCGACGGTTCAACAGTTTTGGGGGGTTGTGCGCGACCGCCCCTGTGGCATGCGTCACCATCCGTTCACGCGCGCGGGCCGAACCGTGGCGCAAATGTCGCGGTGGTCACGCCAGTCCCCCAATCGCGTACACCGCTTTGCAGGCGCGAGGCGGCGTGCTACATGTGGGCCGCGCGATGTCCGAACCCATCGAGATCACGGTCAACGGCGCGGTGCGGCAGGTTTCGGCCGGCACGACGGTCGCCGGCCTGATCGCCGATCTCGGGCTCGACCGGACGCGCGTCGCGGTCGAGCGCAACCGCGACATCGTCCCGCGCGCCCGCTACGACGACGCCGTCCTCCGCCCCGGCGACGCCGTCGAGATCGTCACCTTCGTGGGCGGTGGGTGACCCATGTCTCACACCGACACCTGGACCCTCGGCAACCGAACGTTCACGTCGCGCCTCATCGTCGGCACCGGCAAGTATGCGTCCATCGAGCAGACCCGCGCGGCCATCGAGGCGTCGGGCGCCGAGATGGTCACCGTCGCCCTCCGGCGGGTCGAGCTGGATCGCTCGAAGCCGTCGGTGCTCGACGCGATCGACCGCGACCGCATCGTGCTGCTGCCGAACACCGCCGGCTGCTACACCGCCGACGAGGCGATTCGCACGCTGCGGCTGGCGCGCGAACTCGGCATGGACGAGTTCGTCAAGCTCGAGGTCATCGGCGACCGCAAGACGCTGTTTCCCGACAACGCCGCCACCGTCGAAGCCGCGCGCGTCTTGGTGAAGGAGGGCTTCCAGGTATTGCCCTATTGCACCGACGACCTCGTCACCTGCAAGAAGCTGGCGGACGTCGGCTGCGTGGCGGTCATGCCGCTGGCCGCACCGATCGGCTCCGGCCTGGGCATTCGCAACCCGCACAACATCCGCCTGATCGTCGAGGCGGTCGACGTGCCGGTGATCGTCGACGCCGGCGTCGGCACCGCGTCGGACGCGGCGATCGCGCTCGAACTCGGTTGCACCGCCGTGCTGATGAACACCGGCATCGCCGCGGCCAAACACCCGGTGCAAATGGCCGAAGCGATGCGCCTCGCGGTCGAAGCGGGGCGCAAGGCGTATCTGGCGGGCCGCATGCCGCCGCGCGCCTACGCGACGGCCTCGTCGCCGGAGACCGGACTGATCGAGTAGCGCCGAGTGACGCCGCGGCTGTACCTGGTGACCGACCGGCACGTCGCGCAGCGCCCGCTGGCCGAGGTGATCGCCGCGGCGCTGGCGGCCCTGCCCCCGGGCGCCGCGTGGGTGCAGTTGCGCGAAAAGGACCTCGACGGCGGCCCGCTGCTCGCGCTCGCGCGGCGCCTGGTGCCGATCGTTCGCGCTCGCGGCGCACGCCTGCTCGTCAACGACCGGGTCGACGTGGCGCTCGCCGCCGGGGCGGACGGCGTCCACCTGCCGGAGCGCGGGCTCGCCATCGCGGACGTGCGGCGCGTCGCACCGGCCCTGGCCGTCGCGGTGTCGGTTCACTCCGCGGCGGCCGCGGCCGCCGCGCGCGCCGCGAGCGCCGACGCCGTCGTGTACGGGCCGGTGTGGCCGACCCGCGGCAAGCCGGCCGGGTGCGGGCTCGACCGGTTTCCGGCCGGCGCGATCGCCATCGGCGGCGTCGACGGCCCGGCGCGCGCCCGGCAGGCCCGGCGCGCGGGCGCCGCCGGCATCGCGTGCATCCGCGCGGTCATGGCCGCGGCCGACCCGGGCGCGGCGGCGCGCGCGCTCTACGAGGCGCTGGTATGACCCGCGGCCGGCGGCGCGGCTGGATCGCGGCGGCCGCGGTCGTGGCCGCCGCGGCGATCGCCTTCGCATCGCTCGCCGGGCTCGCGCGCGTCGCGGGCGACGACATGCTGCCCGGTCTCGGGGACGGCGCCGGTGTCGTGTTCCTGCGCCGGGCGACGATACGCCGCGGCGATCTGATCTTGTTTCGCCACGGCGGAGGCGTCGTCCTCCGCCGGGTCATCGGCCTGCCGGGCGAACACCTCACATTCGACGGCATGGTCCCCACGGTCGACGGCGTCCGGGCAGAGCACGAGCCGATCGCCCGCGTGACCCTGTACGGCCGCGACATGCAGGTCGTACGCGAGCGGATCGCCGGCGCGGTGCACGACGTGATCGACGATCCGAAGCGACGGCTCACCGGCGTGCCCGACGCCGACACCGGCACCGGCTACTACGTGATGGCCGACCTGCGCGAATACGCGCCCGACTCGCGCAACTACGGGGTCATCCCGCCCGACGCGGTGGTCGGAGTGGTGTGGTTCGTGTGGTCCCGGGGCGACCGCCCGCCGATCGCGCCGATCACCCGGCCGCCGTGATCGCGATCGCGCGTGTCACGACGCTACGTGCGCGGCCGTGCCGCCTTTCGCCGGCGGGCGCCGACCGCGCGAACGCGAGGCGGACGACGCCGCGGTCGAACGTCCGGCGATCCGCGAGCGCCGCGCCACCGCTGCCACCGC
>RFGE01000341.1 GCA_003696105.1 Deltaproteobacteria bacterium
CTAGCGTAGCGCACGCCGGGCGGTCGCGCCCCGGCCGAACGCGCGCCGCGGCCGGAGCCGACGGCGCGCCGGCCCGGCGGCGACCGCCGGCACTCGGAGGCGAGGCCGCGCGGCGCCCGGGCGGTCCGGTGGACGCCGCCCGCGCGGCGCCGGCTTGCGCGCGGGCGGCCGCGCTTGTACGGTGCGCGCGACGATGACGTCCGAGCGCGATCGCGGCGACGCGCGCACCCGGAGCACGAAGGTCCACGAGGTGGGGAGGGCGGCGGCGGGAGTCGTGCGCGGGTTCGCGCTCGAAGGAGTCGACGGCCCGAGCGCCGGGCTGGCGTTTCAGGCCGGCGGCGCGCGGGTGACGATCGGCGCGAATCCGTCGTGCGACGTCGTGCTCGACGACCCGACGGTGTCGCGGTTCCACTGCGAGATCGCGATCGACGGCGGGCGGGCGAGGGTGCGCGACCTCGGCAGCCGCAACGGCACGATCGTCGACGGGGTCGGCGTCGTCGACGCGTTCCTCAAAACCGGCAGCACGCTGCGGCTCGGCCGGTCGGCGCTGCGGTTCCGCTTTCTGGGCACGACCGTGCAGCTGCCGCTGTCGGAGCGGACGTCGCTCGGCGAGCTGGCCGGGGAGTCGGCGGCGATGCGCGCGGTGTTCGCGGTGCTCGAGCGGGCGGCGGCGACGGACGCGACGGTGCTGCTCGAGGGGGAGACCGGCACGGGCAAGAGCGCGGCGGCGCGCACGTTGCACGCGCTCGGCCCGCGCCGGGACCGGCCGCTGGTGACGATCGACTGCGGCGCCATCCCGGCGGGGCTGCTCGAGAGCGAGCTTTTCGGCCACGAGCGCGGCGCGTTCACCGGCGCGGTGGCGCCGCGCGCGGGCGCGTTCGAGGAGGCCGACGGAGGCACGGTGTTCCTCGACGAGATCGGGGAGCTTCCGTTGGAGCTGCAACCGAAACTGCTCGGCGTGCTCGAAAACCGCGCGCTGCGGCGGGTCGGCGGCAACGCGCCGCGGCCGGTGGACGTGCGCGTGGTGGCGGCGACCAACCGCGACCTGCGCGCGGAGGTCAACGCCGGCCGGTTTCGCGAAGACCTCTACTTTCGGCTCGCGGTGATCAAGCTGGCGCTGCCGCCGCTGCGCAGCCGGCTCGAGGACCTGCCGCTGCTCGCCCGCGGCCTGCTCGAGGCGCTCGGCGCGACGCCCGACCAGCTCGCGCGGTTCACCGCGCCGGCGTTCGTCGCGTCGCTGCGCCACAACGCGTGGCCCGGCAACGTCCGCGAGCTGCGCAACTACCTCGAGCAGTGCCTCGTGTTCGACGACGCGGTGCCGCCGGGCGCCGACATCGACGTGGCGTCGGCGGCGGTCGCGGGCGAGCCGGGGGCGCTGGCGGTCGACACGTCGCTGCCGCTGGCCGAGGCGCGCAAGCGCGCGATCGAGGCGTTCGAACGCGCGTACGTCGCCCAGCTGCTGCGCGAACACGGCGGCAAGGTCGCGGCGGCGGCCGCGGCGGCGGGGGTCGACCGCACGTATCTGTACAAGCTGCTCCGCCGCTACCGGTAGCCGCGCGCACCCGCCGCGGCGTCACTCCCACGTACCGGGCCGCAGCAGGCTGCCGTCGATCGGATCCCACTCGCCGCCGGCAAACCGGCGCACGACCAGGTCGCCGTCGCACACCGCGACGCGGACCGGCGCGCCCGCGGCCACGGCGCGCACGGTCGCGGCGACGCGCTCGGCCCGGTCGCGCGCGCCGCCGCCCAGGCCGATGGCGAGCACGGCCGACGGCGTCGCGACCGCCACCCGCAACCCGGCGCGGGCGGCGGCCTCCTCGGCGGCCGCGAGCGCGCCGTCGATCCGCGCCAGCGCGTCGTCGCTCGCGTCGCCGTCGTCGGCGCACACCCACACCGCCGCGCCGGGCTCGCGCATGCACGCGGCGCGAGCGGCCGGCGGCTCGGCGAGGGCGCCGGCGAGCGCGTCCGCGAACGCGCCGGCGCTCCGCGGGCGTTCGTCCGGTCGCTTGGCCATCGCGCGCGCCAGCACCGCGTCCACCGCGGCGGGCACGGCCGCCGACTCGCTGGCGCGCGGCGGCGCCGCGCTCAGGTGCAACTCCTCGAGTTCGACCGCGGTGTCGGCCCAAAACGGCGGCCGGCCGGTGAGCATGTGGAACGCGAGGACGCCGAGCGCGTAGACGTCGGCGCGCGCGTCGACTCGCTCGCCGAGGATCTGCTCCGGCGCGGCGGTCTCGGGCGTGCCGAGCACCGTGCGCGAGGTAAACGACGCGTCGCCGTCCTCGGGCAACCGCAGCTTGGCGATGCCGAAGTCGACGACCTTGATGCCGAACCCGTCGCCGCGCGGCACCGTGATCACGTTTTGCGCCTTGAGGTCGCGGTGGACGATGCCGGCCGCGTGCGCCGCGTCGAGCGCGCCGGCGATGTCGCGCACGACGGCCAGCACGTCGCGCGGCGCCAGGCGGCCGCGCGCGGCGATCGCCTCGCGCAGCGTCGGCCCGGGCAACCACTGCATCGCGAGGTACGGCCGGCCGTCGTGCAGCTCGCCGGCGTCGAACACGCGCACGATGTTCGGGTGGTCGACGCGCTGCAGCGCCTCGACCTCGCGCGCGAACCGGCTGGCGATCCGCACCGCCCGGCTCGCCGGCGCGCGCAGCACCTTCAGCGCGACGCGATCGCCCCCGTCTGCGCGGCGCGCCCGGTAGACGTGCGCGAACCCGCCGGCGCCGTGCAGCGCCTCGACCGTGTACGCGCCCACGAGCGTACCGGGCGCGAGTTCGTCGGCGTACAGCGGCTCCGCGTCGACGACTGCGGCGGGGAGGCCGCGCGCGGGGTGCGTCGGCCCGGTGGCTTCCACGGCCCGGTCCGCCGCGTGCGGCCGCGCCGCCTTCGGCTCTACGGGTTCGCGCACTGCGGGCACACGTCGGAGGGCGACACCAGGTAGGTCGTCAGCGGATCGGGCCACGTGCGGCCCCGGGCGTCGTCGCAGTCGTCGTAGTCGCCGTCGAGCCAGCCGGTGGCCGGGTTGTTGCGGGTCGCGCACAACCCCGGCGTCGCCGCGGCGATGCGGTCGCACGGACCGACCCACGTCGCCGCGCACTGGCGGCTTTCCGGCCCCGCGCACACGCGCATCGTCGCGTCGGCGGTCGCCGCGTCCCACTCGCGCGAGCTGCACGCGTACATGTTCTGGTAGGCGAGGTAGGCGTCCTCGTTGGCGTGCAGCTCGTCGAGGTCCCGGTACCAGGGCGAGCAGCTGTCGAACCACGCCCCGCCCCACGGCGTCGGGATCCAGTACCGCCGCTTGACGCAGTGCTCGACGCGGTAGCCGGCGCGCTTGACCTCCCACACCAACCGACTTTGGACGCCGAGCGCCTCGGTGGCGAACAGGTTGCCGTAGAAGGCGCCTTCGCGGAAGCCGTACACGCGCCACTCCGGCGCCGGATAGGCGACCCACCCCGCGCCGGGAGCCGACACGGTCACCGGCTTGCTGGCGCGGGCGCGCGGGTTCGCCGGCCGGGTCGACAGGGCGAACACGGCCTGGCCGCCGTAGGTGTCGTAGTCGAGCGCGACGGCGGCGACCTCGCCGCACGACAGGCGCTCGGTCGCGACCGCGGCGCGCCCGCTGCAGTGGCTGTCGCCCGGGCACACGCGCACGAGCACGTCGTCTCCCCAGCACGGTTCGCCGCGGCGCACGAGGACGACCGTGCCGGCGTCGGCGACTCCGACCTTTTGCGGTCGCCATCCGCACTCGCCGTCGTCGGACCACGAGCACGCGGGCGCCGACCCGCGCGCGGCCACGGCGCCGCTCACGTCGAAGCCGGTGCCGCCGCCGCGATCGCCGCGCAGCGACAGCCGCACCTTCGCGCCGAACGCGTTGTTGCGCGCCAGCAGACACGCGGACACGCGCTGCTGGCACGCCTCGCTCACCTCCTCGCCCGGCGACAGCGACTCCCATTCGGGGCACAGGCCGAGCCCGCCCTTGTACGTGGCCGACGCGGCGGTGTACGGCGACTGCCAGTGGACGCTGCGCCCGGCCGGCAGCGCGCAGCTCACCAGGTAGTCCATGAACAGGCGCGTCTCCGCGCTCGCATCGACGGCGGCGCGCAGGGCGATCGCCGGCGACGACCGGCCCGCGTCGCCGAACGTGGCGGTCGACAGCGGCTGGCTGACCAGGTGCTTGCTCACGCCGGGGACGGTGGTGAGCGCGTTCCACGTGATCGCGTTCCACGTGATCGCGTTCCACGTGATCGCCTCGCGGGCGGTCGAGTCGACGTCGCCGGCCAGATCGTCCGTGTCGACGGGTAGGCCACATGCGGCGGCGGCCAGCGCCGCGGACGCGGCGAGGATCCGGGTGGCGGCGCGCGGGCGGGCGAGGGATGTCGGGAACCTGCGTGGATTCATGCGCGTGGGGTCTCCTTCGGTGACAGGCGGCTCGCCAGGGCGGTGAGCCGGGCGCTCCACAGCTGCGAATCACGTGCCAGCGCGCGCGCCGCCGCGAGCCAACGCCGCGCGCACGCGATCGCGCCCACGGCGGCGGCGGTGGCGCACGCGGTCGTCAGCACTTCGAGCCGTTCGTGCAACAGCTCGGCGTCGGCGGCGCGGCGGTCGAGCGCGTCCCACGCGGCGGCGTCGATCCGGCCGGCGGCCCGGTCGGCGTCGGCGCGCTCGACCAGCGCCAGGAGCACGCCGATCGACGGCGGCGCGCCCGCGAGGTCGCAGCGGGCCCGGATCCACGCGAGGTGCTCGGCCGCGCCGGGCTCGCCGCGGGCGCACGCGATGCGCGCCAGCAACAGCGCGTCCTCGTAGCTGGCGAAGCCGTCGACGAACTGGCGCTGGAGCGCGCGGGCGGCCTCGGCGAGCCGGCGCGCGCGCTCGAACCGGCCGCGCCACAGCTCCAGCTCTCCGAGGTTGATCGCGGCGCCGCGTTCGAGCTGGGGGTTGCCCAGGCGGCGCGCGATCCGCATGCAGCGCCCGAGGTCCGCGGCGGCCGCGTCGGGATCGCCCCGCTTCATCCACAGCACCATCCGGTTGGTGAGCGCGGCGGCGAGGTGGAAGTCGTCGCCGGCGCGCTCGCACGCGGCGATCGCCTCGGCGAAGCGGGCTTCGGCGTCGCCGTCCCGGCCGGCGTACACCAGCGCCGGCGCGAGCACGAGCAGCGCGATCGCGCGCGTCTCGGCGTCGCCGCACGCCCGCGCTCCGTCGGCCGCGCGCGCCAGCAGCGCGAGGGCCTCGCCGGTGCGCTCGGCGCGGTGCCGCGCGACCCCGAGCGCGAGTTGCGCGCGCGCGACGAGCCGCGGGTCGCCGAGCGCCCGCGCCCGCGGCCACGCCGCCTCGGCCAGGGCGGCGGCGCCGGCGCGGTCCTGGCACCAGTCGAGCGCGGTGGCGCGCTCGAGCAGGAGCCCGACGGCGAGCCGCTCGTCGCCCCGCTCGGCGGCGGCCCGCTCGGCGGCGGCGAGGTCGGCGACCGCGGCGGCGTGGCGCTGGAGGCGGTAGCGCGCCCGGCCGCGCCCGGCGCGCGCGCGCAGCGCGACGGCGGGCGGCGGCGCGCAGTCGAGCGCGCGGCTGTAGTGGCGCTCGGCCTCGGCGTAGCGGTGACGGTCGGCCGCGGCGTCGCCGAGCGCGACGAGCGCGGCGGCGGCGCGCGCGGGGTCGCCGGCGGCGGCGGCGTGGCGGGCGACGACCCGCGGCGGCGGCGCGGGACCGGCGGCGGCGAGCGCGGCGGCGTGCAGGGCGCGCGCCCGGTCGGGCGGCAGCGTCGCGGCCAGTGCGCGGGTCCACAG
>RFGE01000342.1 GCA_003696105.1 Deltaproteobacteria bacterium
ATCCCTCGGCCCGACGGCGCGCCGATTCCGGTGCTGGGCGTGCGGTCGGCGACGTACGCCGGCCGGCGGGCGAGTCACCGCGCGGGCTACACGATCTACGCGGTGGGCCGGCCGGGGCAGGCGCCCGCGATCGAGCGGCGCGTGCTGGCGGCCGACGGCACGTCGTTCGAAGTCGCAACGCATTGATAATACTTGGAACTTGACACGCTCGCGGGTCAGCGGTACGCCTCGCCCCGAGGCTTCACTGTGAGCGACACGACGGACTACGACCGCGACGATCTGCTGGCGCGCGACGCCAAGTACATCCTGCGACCCTGGCCGAAGAAGAACGAGCCCGTGCCGATCGTGAAGGCCGAGGGCTGCGTGGTCACCGAGGCGGGCGGCAAAGACTACATCGACTTCACCTCCGGGTACTTCGTCAACAACGCGGGCCACACCCGACCGGAGATCATCGCGGCGGCGACCGAGCAGTTGCATCGCGTGTCGCAGGTGTCCGGCCGTCACACGACCGTGCCGCTGATCGATCTCGCCGAAAAGCTCGTGCAGATCACGCCGGCGTCAGTGGACAAGGCGTTCTTTACCACCGGTGGCTCCGAGTCGACCGAGTTCGCCCTCAAGATGGCGCGCCAGTACACCGGCAAGCCGGACATCTGCGCCGTCGACAACGGCTTCCACGGGCTCAGCCTGGGCGCGCTGGCCGCGTGCGGCTCGGAGAAGTACCGCGCCACCGCCGGCGTGCCGCTGGGCGACGCGGTCTACCGCGTGCCGACTCCATACTGTTACCGCTGCCCGCACGCCGTCGATTGCGAGACGCAGTGCCTCGACGAGGCGGAAAAACAGATCGATGCGCGCCCGAACACCGCGGCGCTGCTCGCCGAGCCGGTACAGTCGGTCGGCGGCATCCGGCCGCCCGAGCGGTGGTGGCAGCGGATGGACGCCATCCGCCGCCGGCGCGGCCTGCTGCTCATCCTCGACGAGATCCAGACCGGGCTGGGCCGGACCGGCAAGATGTACGCCGCCGAGCACTACGGCCTCGAGCCGGACATCCTGACGACGGCCAAGGGGCTGTCCGGCGGCGTGGGGTCGCTGGGCGCGGTGCTCGTCCGCTCGGAGGTCGGGGAGGGCTTTTACGCCGGCACGACGCCGACGTCGGCCGGCAATGCGATCTCGGCGGCGGCCGGGCTCGCGCTCATCCGCGTGCTGGAAGCCGACCGGATTGTCGATAACTGCGCGAAAATGGGGGAGTATTTCACGGGTGCGGTCGCGGACCTCGACGATCCGTTCGTCGGCGACATCCGGTTTACCGGTCTGCTCGGCGGGGTCGAACTCGTGCTCGACCGGGGGACCAAGGAGCCCCTGCCCAAGCCGCTCATCGGCGCGGTGCAGGACTCGCTGCACGAACAGGGTATGCTGACCACGGTGAGTGGACCGCTCGGCAACACGTTGCGGTTGCAGCCGCCCCTGGTCATCACACCGAAGGAGATCGATGCGTTCGTCGCGGCGCTGCGGGTCGCGTTCGACCGGGCCCGCGCGGTCGCGAAGCAGTAACGACGGAGCACACCGGTGACGCTCTACGGCCTCCGCAAGCAGGCAGACAAAGTCCTCGTTCCCATCGTGCGCGTGTTCGCGCGCATCCCGCTGCGCGCCAACCAGTGGACGTTGCTGGGCGCGGTGCTCGGCGTCGCCGTCGGCGTCGCGTTCCTGTACGGGCACTGGGCGCTCGGCACGCTGCTGTTCGCACTGCGCGGCATCGTGGATCACATCGACGGCTACGTCGCGCGGACCCGCAACCAGCGGTCGACCTTCGGCGCGGTGATGGACGACGTGTCGGACCGCTGGGTGCTCGGCGTGATCTACGCCGGCGGCTGCCTCAACCTGGCCGCCGATTACCCGCACGTGCTCATCGTCCTCGGCCTCGGCATCACCGGCGCGCTGTCCAACGCGCTCATCAAGCTGTCGGTGTACGCCGAGTCGCAGCAGGACGTGTGGCGCGAGCACGGCAAGATCGGCCACCCGATCGACTCGGTCGGCTCCTTCGGCTCGGCCGAGTTCATGATCTACTTCGGCTTCGGCGTGTTGGGCACGTGGCTCACCGACGATCCGCGCCCGCTTCTGGCCGGCGCCTGGGCCGTGGCGATCATGTCGCACATCTCGCTGCTGCAGCGCATCTGGTTCGCGTGGCGGCGCTATCGCGCGGTCGACCCGGTCGCCCTGTCGACCGGCTCGGTGGACGACGAACTCGAGCAGACCCAGGCCGGCTAGGTGTCCGACGTCCGCGTAGTCAACCCGGCCAACGCGGTCACGATCGCGCGGGCGCTCACGCTGTTTCCCATCGCGTACTTCATCCACACGGGACAGCGCGCGCCGGCGTTCGTCCTGCTCATCGTCGCGGGCTTCGCCGACCTGATCGACGGCTGGGTCGCGCGCGCGTTCGACTGCCAGAGTCCGCTGGGCGAGGTGCTCGACGCGGCCGCCGACGGCGTCCTGTACGGCAGCTTGCTGTTGCTCGTCGCCTACTACGGGTGGGCGCCGCGAGGGCCAGTGGCGGTGATCGTCGTCGTCGGTCTCGTCAACATGGTCAACCGCGTGCTGTACGCGCGGCGCGTCGGGCGGACGACGAACTTTCGGTCCATCGCGATGGAGCGCCTCACCGGCTACCTCGCGTTCTTGATCGGCTTCGCCATCGCCGACTACGAGACGGAGTTCTACTTTTCCGTGTGCGCCGCGCTGATGACGATCACGGTCGTCCACGACGCCAAGCGCATGCTGGTCGACCCGGTGCCCGCATGATCGAGCCGCCGGCCACATGGATGACCGCGCTCGTCACGCTGGCGGTCGTCGGCACCAGCATCGGCTGGGGCGCGGTCGAAGTCGTCCGCCTGCGGCGCGCGGTCGCCGACACCCGCGATCACGACGCGATCTTCGGCGGGATCGTCGCCCTCGCGATCTGCGTCTCGGGGTTGGTCGGGGTCGCCATGCACTACGGGTTGTGACGTGGCCGACCGCCGAGACCAGCGCCGGCGCCAGATCCTCGACGCCGCGAAACGCGTGTTCGCCGACAAGGGGTTCCACCAGGCGTCGATCAACGACATCATCGCGGCCGCCGGGATCGCCCGCGGCACGTTCTATCTGTACTTCCCGGGCAAGGACGCGGTGTTCGAGGCGGTGCTCGACGAGGCCATCCGCGACCTGCGCGAGCGCATCGTCCGGGTGGACGTGAGCCCCGGCGCGCCGCCGCCGCGGGAGCAGCTGGAAGAAAACGTCGCGCGGGTGCTCGACTACGTGTTCGAGGACCGCGCCCTGATCACGTTGCTGCTCGCGCACGGGATCGCGCCCGATCTCGAGGTTGCGGCGCGGGTCGAGCAGTTCTTCGGCCACGTCCACGAGATGATCGAGTCGTCGGTGCGCTACGGGCTCAGCGTGGGCCTCGTGCGCCCGTGCGATCCCACCCTGGTCGCGGCGGCCATCCTCGGCGC
>RFGE01000343.1 GCA_003696105.1 Deltaproteobacteria bacterium
CACCCCGGCCGCCGCCGCGACCGCCAGTCCATCCCCGCCCGACGGGGTCGTGCCGGTCGATCCGCCCACCCATGGTTGAACCTGCGACGGCCCCTTCGCCGGAGACGCGATCGCGCGAGCCCGACCCGGTCGACGACGCGCGGATGCCGTTCCTCGAGCATTTGCGCGAGCTGCGGCAACGGCTGCGCAACGCGATCATCGCGCTGATCGCCGGGTTCCTCGTCGCGTATGCCTTCCACGAGGAAATCTTCGTATTGCTGCTACAACCGTTACTCAAGGTGTGGCAGGCGCGCGCCGCGGAACACCCGGACTTCCCGGCGCCGGAACTCTACTTCAAGAGCCTCGCCGAGCCGTTTTGGACGTACCTGTCGCTGTCGTTTTGGGCCGGCCTGTTCGTCGCGGCGCCGTTCGCGTTCCACCAATTGTGGAAGTTCGTCGCGCCGGGCCTCTACCAGCACGAGAAACGGTGGGCCATCCCGTTTGCCGTCGCCAGCGGCATGTTCTTCGCGGTCGGTGCTGCGTTTTGTTACTTCATGGTGCTGCCGTATGCGTACGACTTCTTCCTCGGGTATGCCGACGCGAACCTCGCATCGATGAACTCGCTCATCGGCGAGTTCCGCATCGGCTCGGCCGACGTCGCGCTGCGGCCCGTCCTCATGATGCAGGACTATTTGGACCTGTCCAAGCGACTGCTCCTCGGGTTCGGCCTCGTATTCGAGATGCCGCTGGTCATCTTCTTTTTCTCGGTCATCGGCGTCGTGACCCATCGCGGCCTGTGGAAGTTCAACCGCTATGCGATCGTCCTCGCCTTCGTGTTCGCGGCGATCCTGACGCCACCGGATCCCGTGTCGCAGGTCGCGATGGCGATCCCGCTCGTCGCCCTCTACAACCTGTCGATCGGGGTGTCCTGGCTCGTGACACGGCGGCGAGAGCGGCGCGACGCCGTCGCGTAGGCCGGCGACGACCGACTCGGCCGCGCACCGTCAGAGTTCGTCCCAGGGGATCTTCTTGAAGTAAACGAACCCGATCAGGCCGCCGAGCGCGAGCCACACCAGCAGCGCCGTGACCGTGTGGTTCACCATCCGCGACTCCGCCAGCCCCTTTTGCGCGGTCGCGGCTTCCGTATACGCTTGCCACGCCGCTTCGTCGGTGCGCGCGGCGGCGACCACTTCCCGCAACGACGCCGTGAGCGCCTTCTGCTCGGCGTCCACCTTCGCGCCCCAGTAGAGTCGCGCCGGTATCCACGCGAGCACCACGGCGAGCACGATCCCTGCGGCGAACCGGACCTGAGGCCGGTCGAGGAACTGCGCTCGAACGGCGGCGAGGGCGCGCTCGTGCCACGGCACCGCCACGGCGGCAGGCGGCGAGGCCGTCGCCGGAGCGACCGCGGGAGCGCCGGGCGCCGGGGCCGTCGCCGGAGCGCCGGGGGCCGGATCCGGGTATTCGAGTTCGGGCGCGGCGACGGCCGCCATCGGCGGAGGCGTCGTTCGGACCAGCGCCGCCGGGTCGATGTCCAGCGGCGCCTCCTCCGGAGGCGGTCCGAACGCTTCCGCCGGCGGAGAGAACGCGCCGGCGGCATCCAGGTCGCCGCCCGCCGGCGCGCCCTCCGCGCGCGGTTCGCCGCCCGGCGGCGAGAACGACTCGGCCGGAGGGGCCTCGTCGGCCACGTCGTCCGAGCCGTCGAGCGTCGCCAGCCGGAGTTCGCCGCTCTCCAGCGCGGAGGTCAGTACGCCGAGATCGTGCGCCTCGTGGCGCCCGGAATAGGCCGCCGCGAGCCCCGACTGAAGCGGCTCGGGTGGCGGCGGAACCGGCGGTTCCGCCGCCGAGCGGCCCCCCGCCGGCGCTCGCACGGTCGGAGCGACCGGAATGGCCGGGGGCCGGCGGGCGGACGCCGCCGCCGCGGCAGGCGAGGCGGCGGCAGCGGGCGTGGCGACCGTCGGGGCGGCCGCGGGCGCGGTCGGGGTCGCCGCGGGCGCGGGCAGCCCCGTGGCCGCGTCGACGATGGCCGCGATGGCGCCGAGCCGCGTGAGATCGCCCGCGAACGCGCGGGCCGTGTCGAGGTCGACGTTCGCCTTGACGCGAAAGCGCCCCGCGGCGAATCGCTGCTCGAGTGCGTCGGCCGGCAGGCCGTAGCGACGCGCGATCGCCGCCGCGACGTCGGCCACCGCCGCGGGGTTTTGCGCGCCTTCTATGAAGACGTGGTAGCTCACGCCATGTCGATGACGATCACGCGTCGGCCGCGGTCGCTGGACTCCGAGCCGTCGCGACGGCCTCGACGGCCCCGGCGGGGCCGCGGCGCGGGCAGATGCAGCGGCTCGGGTTGCCACTCGCGCTCGTCGTTCGACCTGGGTGGCGTGGGCTTCGGCGGCGTGTCCGGCAGCATCCCAATGCGATCATAGCAGATGGCCGCGGCCCGGCTCGCCGCAGAAAAAGTTGCCGGGTATGGCAACCCAATGTAGCGTATTGTCATGGCAACTCGCGCGTCGGCGAAGAAAGGGGGGCGCAAGCGCTTGAGGCTGCGCTCGTCCCACCGCTCCGGTCTGAAGCTTCGCGTCAGCCACAACCGCCCGGCGGACTGGAGGCCGCGCAGCAAAGACGACGCCCCGGGCGGCGACCGCTCGCGGTAGCCGCCCCCGTCCGCCGCGGCCCGGACATCGGCCGCAGCCGCCCGAACTCACTGGCGACTCCCGGGGCCCGCAGCATGCGTCGCGCGGGCGCGCCGGCCGTTCCGCGCGCCCGTCAGTCGGAGTCGTCGGCGCCGGAGTCGTCGGCGCCGGTGGCCTCGTTGTAGCCGTTGCGCGCCGCGGCATTGTCCGGGTCGAGCTGGAGCGCGCGCTTGAACGCTGCCGCGGCGGCGCGCCGGCGACCGTTCGCGAGGAGCGCTTCCCCCAGCAAGGTGTGCGCGCGCGCGTTGCCGGGCGCTAGCCGCACCGCGCGCTTCAAGTGCGACACCGCGCTCGCGGTACGCCCCTGGCCGAGGGCGATTTCGCCCAACCCGATGACGGCGTCGGCGTTGTCCGGGTCCGCGTCGAGCGCCCGCTTGAAGAAACTCGCCGCTCCGAGCACGTTGCCGTCGCGCAGCTCGCGGTGGCCCCGTGTGGCGAATTCCTCGGCCTGCGTCCGTGCCGCCGAACCCGCTTCACGCGGCTGAGGCCCCGCGCCCGTGCCTGCCGAGTCGCCCCCACTGCGCGCCCCGTCCCCGCGCGCGCCACCGCCGC
>RFGE01000344.1 GCA_003696105.1 Deltaproteobacteria bacterium
ATCCTGGCGGGGATCGGGCGCGGCTGGCGCGGCCCCGGGCGGAGGCACGGGCGCCGGTGCGGGCGCGGCCCCGAGCGGCGGCGGCACCGACCCCGACGCCGGGCGCGGTTTGGCGGCGGGACCGCCCTTCTTGAGGCCGAGGCGCGCCTTCAGATCGCTGATGTCGCGCGCACCGGGCTTTTTCGGAGACTGGCTCAAGGGTACCTCCATGCTCACTGCTGCCCCCGTCGTTAATACTTGTGGTTTCCGTTCACGTCAAGGATTCCAAGTGCCTGGACGCCCCTGACGGCCGGCCGCCGGCCCGGAGCGCGGCACGCGGCGAAGTGTTGCACGACGGGCACGGGCGCTGTGAAGAGGTGGCTACTATCGGCCGCTATCAGAGCCGCGGGGCGATGCAGTTGGCCGAAATCGTTGAACTGCGGCCGTGCGGTGACACTGGCCCATGTCATGCTTACCAAAGACGTAGATCCCGCGCGCTCCGGCGCGCGTCGTTGCCTCGACAGGAGAATCCCATGACCCTTCGCCGCCACGTCCTCGTCGCCGCCGTGGCCGGCGCGCTGGCCTCGCCCATCGCGCCCGCGGTCGTCGCAGGCGTACCCGCCGCCCACGCCGGAGGCATCCGCGTTCATGCGCGCGCGAGCGCGCACGTGCGCATCGGTGGCCGCGTCCGCGTCGGCTTCGGCCCGCGCGTGCGCGTCCGCCCGCGCGTCCGCGTGCGCGTCCGCCCGCGGCCTCGCCGCGTGCACGTTCATCCGGTGCCGGTCGTCTGGGGGGCGTACGTCGGCTACCGCTTCGCGAGTCCGCCGCCGCCGTACGCCTACGACTGCCCCGTGCCGACGTATTATCCCGCGCCGCCCCCGGCGCCGGCACCGGTCGTCGCGGCCCGCGTCGCCCCGCCGCCGCTGCCGCGGTTCGGGCTCGGCGTGTCCGTGGGGCGGTTCGAAGCCGAGGGGGGGCGCGATGCCGACGACGTCGGCGTGTTCGCCCGCGCCCGGCTCACCGACGCGGTGGAGTTCGAACTCGAGGCGTCGAAGGCGGAACACGACGACGGGCTCCGCCTCGACCGCCGCCTGGGCGCCGGCGTGTACGCGGACCTCGCCCCGCACGCCCGGTGGGCGCCGTTTCTGCTCGGCGCGGCCGGCTTCCAGAAGTCCGAGGGCAGCGGCGGCGCGTGGACGTCGGAGCGCGCGTACGCCGAGGTCGGCGGCGGGTTGCGCTGGCGCATCTCGCGCGCGTTCACCGTCGCGCTCGATCTGCGCGCCGGGCGCAGCCAGGACATGAACGAGCCGAACGAAGGCGAGGTGCGGCCGCTCATCGCGGTGCCGGCCGTGCCGGACGACGAGGTCTACACGCGGGCCGCGCTCAAGGGCATCGCGTACTTTTAACCCGCAGGAGCGCGTCGCGTCGCCGTACGGGATTGCGATGCACGTCTGGCTGCCGGCGAGGCGGGCTGCCACCACCCGGGTGAGCGCGCGCCGCGGAGGGCCGGCGCCGGTCGCGGCGCGCTGGGCGCTACGGCCGTAGTCGTCCGGCGCGTTCGCGCGCGGTGCACCGGCCGCGCGATCGAGCCGGCGCGACGCGCACGGCGGGCGCGCGGCGCACCAGCTGCCTGTTACACTGGCACCACTGCATGGTGCCGGGGATCGAGCAGCGCTACTTCACCGCGCCCGACGGTACGCGCATCGGCTACCAGGTGCGCGGTGCGGGGCCCGCGGTCGTGCTCGCCAACGGGCTCGGCGGGATCTACAAGGCGTTCGTCCACGTGTACGACGCACTCGGGACCGAGTACCGCGTCCTGTGCTGGGACTACCGCGGCCTCGCGACCTCGCAGCGGCCGCGCGATCTGTCCACCCTGAGCGTCGGCCATCAGGTAGAGGATCTACTCGGCATTCTCGACGCCGAAGGCATCGACCGCGCGGTGTGCGTGGGCTGGTCGATGGGCGTGCAGGTCGCGTTCGAGCTGGTCCGCCGCGCGGCCGGCCGCGTCGCCGGCATCGTTGCGATCAACGGCACCTGCGGGCGTCCGTTCGACAGTGCGCTGTCGTCGCGTGCGATGCGCTACGTCATCCCGCAGCTTCTGCGCGCGATTCGCGCCCAGCGCGCGCTCGTCGGCGCGGCGACGCGGCGCGCGGTCGACTGGGACGGCGCGGTGCCGCTGCTGCAACGGGCGGGGCTGGTGTCGCGCAGCCTCGACGTCGATGCGTTCCGCGCGGTCGCGGCGACGTTCCGCGACGTGGACTGGGACGTGTACACCCGGCTGATGGAGCGGCTCGGTGAGCACGATGCGTGCGACGTGCTGCCGTCCGTCCGCGTGCCGGTGTTGATCATCACGGGCGATCGCGACGTGCTCACCCCCGTGTCCACCGCGGAGCGCATCCACCGCGCGGTGCGCGGGTCGCGACTGGTCGTGATCGAGGGCGGGACGCATTACACGCCGGTCGAATACCCGTCGATCATCCAGGACGAGCTTCGCCGGTTTCTGCAACGCGTCGGCGGCTGGGAGCCGGCGGCGCGCGAGGGAGCGGACTGACCGTGGCCAACGTCTGCGAGCACTGCGGCGCCGAACATCTCGATACGGACGTCAAGTGTTCCCAGTGCGGCAGGCCGCTGATGTCGACCGGCGTGCACCGAATGATCGGCAGCGTTGTGCTCGATCAGTACGAGGTGACCGGCGTGCTCGGCCAGGGCGGCATGAGCGTGGTCTACCAGGCGCGCCATCGGCTTACCGACCAGCAGGTGGCGCTCAAGATCCTGCCGCGCGAGCTGGCCGCCCATCTCCAGGTCAAGAGTCGCTTTCTCGAGGAGGCGCGCGCGCTCGCGCAGCTCGATCACCCGAACATCGTGCACTTGTACACGTTCGGTGAAAACGACGGCTGCCTCGTGCTCGCGATGCAGTACGTGCGCGGCAAGACGTGGGAGCAACTCATCGTGGAGCAGGACCGCATGGCGTGGCGGGATGCGACGCGCATCGCGATCGACGTGCTCAAGGCGCTCGAGTACGCGCACGGCCAGGGGGTTGTCCACCGCGACATGAAGCCGTCGAACGTGCTCGTGCGCGAGGACAACGGCGCCGCGACCGTCATGGACTTCGGGATCGCGAAGATGGCGACGTCGACCCGACTGACCGCGACCGGGCAGACGATGGGGACGGTGCGCTACATGTCGCCCGAGCAGGTCCGCGGCAAACCGGTCGATGCGACGACGGACATCTACTCGCTCGGGGTCACGCTGTACGAGGCGATCGTCGGCGACACGCCGTTCGACGGCGAGACGCACTTCGAGATCATGACCAAGCACCTCAACGAGCCGCCGCCGCCGCCGAGCCAGCACGGCGTCGACTTGCCGGACGCGCTCGAGCGCGTGATCCTCACGGCGCTCGCGAAGCGGAAAGAGGATCGGTTCCCGACGGCGTTCGTGTTTCGCAAGGCGCTCGAGGCGGTGCTCGAGGGCCGGCCGGTCACCCGGGACGCGGCGCCGCCCGGCGGCCCACCGGCCGTCGAGCGCGGGCGCGCCGTGGCCCCGGCGCGCGGCCCCGCCGCGGTCACCGCGCCGTTCGCTCCCGGCACGCCGGTGTCGGGGATCGCATCGACGCTCGAGCCCGCGGTGGCCGCGGGGGATGCCGCGCTGCGCCGCGGCACCGGCTGGTTGTGGCTCGCGGTCGCGATCGTCGTCGCGGCCGGCGGCGCGGCGGCCTACTGGCTGTCGCGCGCGCCGGGGGCCGCGCCCGCCGCCGCCGACGCCACCGCCGCCGCCGACGCCGCCCCGGCCGGACCGCCAGCGCCCTACCGCGTGCCGGGCCTCGTGTTCGCCGTCGACCAGCCGTACGAGGCCGACCGGATGCGCGTTCTGTCGGTGCGCCGGCGCGACCCGGAGCCGATCGCGGAGGCCGTGCGCGTCGCGCGCGAGCGCTTCCTGTCGTTTTTGCGGGAGCGCGGCGCGGACGCCGGGGTGGCGCCCGGCTTCGTCAACGTCGTCGTCGTTCCGAGCCACGTGATCTGCGACCGGCGCCTGTACGAGAGCGACGCGGCGTTCGACGGGTGCGAGAAGCGGGCGTCGCACTACCGCGCGCACGAGCGCACGCTGTACGTGGCCGAGGGCGACCGCATGCTCGATTTGCACCTGCCGAGCGAGATCGCGCTGCAGATGTGTCTCGACGCCGGCGAAGGAGCGCCCTGCGTCGATGAACTGCCGGCCTACGAGCGGTACCTGTACGCCGGCGCGCGGGACGAGAAACCGAAAAAGAAGGGGAGGCGGTGATTTGACAGCCGCTCCCCGCAGCTTCGATAATCAGCGCGCGTCTTACTCCTAAGGAGGAAGCATGTCTCGGGCGGTTATTGGGGGGATCGTTGCCGTCATCATCGCGGCCCTCACCGCAGTCGCGTACCTGGCCACGACCTCGAAACTCGAAGCGGGAATCGTTGACGACGTGCAGAGCCGCGTGCTCAACGCGCAGGACCTGCTCGTGCAGAATGCGTCGCTGGAGGGCCTCGGCCTGCTCAAGCGTGCGGAAGTGCTCGCGCGCGACGACGAGTACCTCGCGGCGCTGAACATGGACGCACCGTTCGACCGCGAGAACACGGCCAACGCACAATTCCGCCGGTTCCTCGCGTCGCTCGACGAGGGCGAGCCGCGGCCGGACTTTCTCGCGCTGGTCGACAAGACGGGGGATCTGGTCGCGCTGCTCGACGTGGCGCGCCCGCCGCCCGACTCGTGGAAGGACAAGGACGGCAACCTGCTGTATCCAGCGGTCAAAGTCGCCCTCGAACAGCGCACCACCGTCTCAGACGTGTGGAACTACACCCAACTCAAGCAGATGATGAAGGTCGGCGTCGCGCCGATCATCGACGACGTGGACGAGGTCGCCGGCGCGATCGTCATCGCGTACGCGCTCACGGCCAAGGAGGCGCGCCTGCAACGGGGGCTGCTCGGCCTCGACGTGGCGTACTTTTACGGCGACACGGTGCATGCGACGAGCTTCGTCGACAGCACGAGCCGCGAGGACGTGGGGCGGCGAAAGCAACTGCAGGATGCGATTTTCAAGACCGGGCTGGTCGAAAAGGCGATGGAGCGCGGCGTGGCCGACGACGTGGTCCGGCTCGAACTCGGCGGCGAGCAGTACATCGCGACGGTCGGCCGGCTGCCCCGGTTCGCCAGCAAGAAACTGCCCGCGGACTACCCGCCTTACCGCGCGGGCGCCGTCGTGCTGATGTCGCTCACCAAGGAGCTGGCGCCGCTCGGCGCGGTGAGGACGGCGATCGGCCTGCTCGGAGTGGGCGCGATCCTGGTCGCGATCGTGGCAATCGTCTTGACTGCCCGCAGCATCCTCGCGCCGCTCGATCAGATCGAGCTCGGCATCAACGAGATCATCAACGGAAACACCGACAAGACGTTCAGCCCGGCCGGGTCGGACCTCGACGGGCTGGCGAACGCGCTCAACGTGATGCTGGCGCGGCTGCTCGGTCGGCCCGAGCCGGGCGACGAACAGTACGACGAAAACGGCAACGTCGTGACGGCGGGCGGCATGGCGTTCGACACCGAGGGGCTCGACGTCAAGGATGCCGAGGCGCTGCAACTGGCGGCCGAACCGGAGCCCGACTATTACAAGCGCATCTACGCCGAATACGTCGAGGCGCGCAAGGCGGCGGGCGACAGCGTCGACGGCGTCACGTACGAGGGGTTCGTCGCCAAGTTGCGGCTCACCGAGGCCAACTTGAAGAAGAAGTACAACTCGCGCGCCGTACGGTTCCGCGTCGTCACGAAAGACGGCAAGGTGACGCTCAAACCCGTGCCGATCGCGTAGCGATCAACATGGCGGCGCCCAAGCGTCACGCGTCGGGCCGCGCGCGGCGGGCCGTGCGGGCCGGCGCGGTGCGGACGGGCCTCGAAGTGCTGCTGGCGGACGACGCGCGCGGGCTGCGCGGCCGCCGCGTCGGCTTGCTCGCCAACCCGACGGCGGTCGACGGCCGGTTTCGCCACGCGGTCGACGCGTTGGCCGCGTGCGGCGTGGATCTGCGCGCCCTGTTCGGCCCCGAGCACGGCCTGCGCGGCGACGCGCAAGACATGGTGCCGGTCGACGGCGCGGTCGACGCGCGCACCGGGCTGCCAGTCTACAGCTTGTACGGGCCGACCGAGGCCTCGCTCGAGCCGACCGGCGAGCAACTCGCCGGGATCGACGTGCTCGTCTACGACATCCAGGACGTGGGCGCGCGCTACTACACGTACGTGTGGACGCTGGTGTGCGCGATGCGCGCGTGCGCTCGCGCCGGCGTGGCGGTCGTCGTGCTCGACCGGCCGAATCCGCTCGGCGGCGTCGAGGTCGAGGGCGGCGCCGTCGCCGACGGCTATCGGTCGTTCGTCGGCATGGCATCGATCCCGAACCGCCACGGCCTCACCGCCGGTGAGTTGGCGCGCTGGGCCAACGAGGTCGAGGGGATCGGGTGCGAGCTGGAGGTCGTGCGGATGGAGGGCTGGCGGCGAGAGCTTCACTACCCGGACACGGGGTTGGCGTGGGTCATGCCGTCGCCGAACATGCCGACGTACGACACCGCGCTGGTGTATCCGGGCATGTGCCTGATCGAGGGGACGGAGCTTTCCGAGGGCCGCGGCACCACGCGCCCGTTCGAGATCGTGGGCGCGCCGTTCGTCGACGGCTACGCGCTGGCGGACGCGCTGGCCGATCTGCCGGGCGTCGTCGCGCGCCCGTTGGTCTTCACGCCGACGTTCCACAAACATGCGGGCGCGCGCTGCGGTGGCGTGCAACTTCACGTCACGGACCGGGACGCGTTTCGCCCGTACCTCACGGGCGTAGCGGTGCTGCGCGCGGTGAGGCACCTGTGGCCCGACCAGTTCGCATGGCGCCGGCGGCCGTACGAGTTCGTCGCGGATCGCCCGGCGATCGACCTGCTCACCGGGGGCCCGGAGATCCGCACGCTGATCGACGCCGGCGCGTCGCTCGACGACCTGGCGGCGACGTGGCGGGGCGCCGAGGTCGCGTTTCGCGCGGCGCGCGGCGCGTGCTTGCTGTACGACTGACCGCGCCGTCTTCGCGCCGGAGTGTGGTAAGGCAGGCGCATGGCGCTGCGCTCGCGTGTGCCGAGGCCCCGGGTGGCGGCGGTGTTCGGCGGCAGTTTCAACCCGCCGCACGTCGCCCACCAGATGGTGTGCCTGTACGTGCTCGAGACCGCCCCCGTCGACGTCGTGTGGATGATTCCGTGTTGGCGGCACCCGTTTCACAAGCCGCTGGCGCCGTTCGACGACCGCCTCGCGATGTGCCGGCTGGCGGCGGCGCCGTTCGGCGATCGCGTCGCGGTCGACGACGTCGAGCGCACGCTCGGCGGGGAGGCGAGTCGCACGCTCGACACGCTGCGGGCGCTGCGCGCACGCCACCCGGACACGGATCTGCGGTTGGTGATCGGCTCCGACGTGCTCGGCGAAACGGACAAGTGGTACCGGTGGGAGGAGGTCGCCGCCCTTGCGCCGCCGCTGGTCGTGCCGCGCGGCGGATACGCCGGCGGCTTCGCGCTGCCGGCCGTGTCGTCGACCGAGGTTCGCGCGCGGATCGCCGCGGGCGGCGACGGGCTGCCGCTGGTGTCGCGCCAGATCGCGGCGTACATCCGACAGCACGGACTGTACCGCTCGTGATACAAGGGGCCGCCGGGCGGACTGTTGGATGATTACTCCGAGCACATTCGTGATAGGCGCCGGGCCGGTCGCCACCGCGCTCGCCGGCGCGCTTCGACTCGGCGGCGTGCCGGTGCTCGGGCTGTGGGCCCGCCGGCCCGAGCAGGCCCGGGCAGCCGGCGCGACCGCCGGCGTCGCGGCGTATTCCGCGGCGCCGCCGGATCTGCTGCTCGAGGCCGACGTCGTGCTCGTCGCGGTGCGGGACGACGCGATCTCGGACGTGGCGCGCATGCTCGTCGGCACCGGCCTGGTGACCCGCAAGCACGTGCTCATCCACTGCTCGGGGGCCATCTCGGCGGAGGACGCGTTCGCCAGCGTACGCGACGCGGTCGGCGGGGTGGCGGCGATGCACCCGCTGCGGGCCATCGCGGACGGCCGCGAGGCGATGCGCGCGCTGCGCGGCACGGTGTTCGGCATCGAGGGCGACCCGGTCGGCATCGCGGCCGCCCGAGCGCTGGTCGCCGCACTCGGCGGAACGCCGCTGGAACTGGCCGGCGCGCAGATGGCGAGCTATCACGCGGCCGCCGCGATCGCGTCCAACTTCCTCGTGGCGTTGCTCGACGTGGCGGCGGAGGTCATGGCGGCGGCCGGCGTCGACCGGACCGCGGCGCTCGCGGCGTTGATTCCGCTGGCGCGGGGCACGCTCGACAACCTCGCCGCCCGCGGGGTGCCGGACGCGCTCACTGGGCCGATTCGGCGCGGCGATCGCACCACGGTGGCGCGCCACCTCGAGGCGGTCGGCGCGCTGGGCGGCGATGCGGCCGCGCTGTACCGCGCGCTCGGGCTCCGGTGCGCGGCGATCGCGCGCCGCGCGGGCGCGCCGGCGGCGGCGCTCGCGGCGATCGAGGCGTTGCTCGGCCGCGGGGCCGGCGGCGACGCGGCGTCGGCCGCGGGCGGGGCCGGCGGCGATGCGGCGGCCGACGGCGCGGCCCGCCCGTGACCGGCCGACGGCGGGGCCAGGACCGCCCGGCGGGCCGGCGCGGCCAGGACCGGCCAGCGGGTCGCGGTTGAACCCGGTGAAGTTCCGGCCTACAGTGCGCGTCTACCGACAACTGGGAGGTCCTGTGTCGCGCTCGCTGGTCGCCGTGTTCGCCCTGGTCGTGTCCGCATCGCTGTTCGCCTCGGTGGGAGCCGTCCCCGCCGTCGCGAAGAAGTCCAAGCGCGGGGCGCGCGGACCGGAGAAGGTGTTCGCCGGCAAGGTGCTGTTTTCGAAAAAGCGGTTTCCGACGGCGGCCGGCAGCGCGCGCGCGTACATCGCAAAGCTCAAGAAGCAGCGCACGGACAAGTTCTGGGAAGACAAGAAGACCAAGTCCTGGAAGGTCTACTACGCGGCGTTCTTCCGGCGTCCGCTCAACGATCTCGAGATCACCGTGAAGCTGTGGGACGTGTCGTCCGGGCGCAAGCAGCTGATCACGTCGCTCGAGCAGTACCTCGACCGCCGCGGGGAGCGCGCGATCATCAGCTCGATCGAACTCGAGCGGAAATTCTTCGGAGTCAACAAGAAGATTCTGATGACGGTGGAGGACCACCGCGGCCGCGAGTACGCGTCCGGCAGTTTCCGCATTCTCGGGGAGGCCGAGCGGTACACCGGCCAGGTGTCCTTCACCGAAGACGAGACCAAGGGCGACATTCAGTACGACAGCGAGTGACGCCGCCGCGGCGGCGGGTCGCGCATTGATCCCGGCCGCCAAATGCGCTAACCAAGCCGCCAAACCGAGGGGAAGGACGATGGCTCACACGGTTCGGATCGCGGCGGCAGCGGCCGCGCTGTGCCTCGCGGCGCAGGCGGCACCCGCTCGGGCACAGAAGAAGGCGCCGGCGCGCCGGCCTGCGGATCCCGCGGCGAGCGCGCGCATCGACCTGGCGGCGGCGCGCGCGGCGCTGAGCGCTGCCGATGTCGACGCCGCGGCTGCTGCGGCCGCGCGGCTCGGCCAGGTGCGGGACCCCCGCGCGCTGGACGCGCTGCTCGACGCGCTCGCCGCGGGCGTGCACCCGGCCGTCGCCGAGGCGGCGCTGGCGGCGATTGCGCGCCACGCGGCGCCGCGCTCGGTCGACGTCGTGCGCCACTACGCCCGCCACCGTTCGCCGCGCGTGCGCGCCGCGGCCGTGGCGGCGCTGGGCGCCGTCGATGACGCACGCGCGGCCGCCGCCGTGTTGGCGGCGCTGCGCGACGGTCACGCCGACGTGCGCGCGGCGGCGGCCAAGGTGGTCGCCGCGCGGCGGCTGCGCGCCGGCATCGAGCCGCTGTTGGCCTTGCTGCGCAAGGGGGACGAGGCCGCCGCGGACGCGCTCGCGACCCTGGCCGACCCGGAGCTGGCCCGCGCGGTGGCCGAGCAGCTCGGCGCGGCTCCCGACGCGGTGCTCGCGCGGTGCCTCGGCGCGATCCTGATGCGGCCCGACTTCAAGCCGGAGGCGGCGCGCGTCGAGGTCGTGCGCGCGCTCGGCAAGATCGCCGGCACGGAGGCGATCGAGCAGCTCACCACCTACATCGCATCGACCCCCGAGAAGCCGCCGCGGCTGTCGCGGCGCGAGGCCGAGGCGATCGTCGAGCAGCGGCTCGCGGAGGGGCAGTGATGCGCGCACGGTGGACCGTCGCCGCGGGGATCGCCGCGCTCGCGGCGTGTGGCGGCGGGACGAAGTTCGGGCTCAGCGCCGCCGACAATCGGCCGGAGCAGCTTCGCGCGGCGCTCGCCCGCGCGAAACCGCCGCCGGCGGGCCGGCCGCTGAACGCCGCGGGCAAGCACGTCGCGTACGTCGTGAGCGGCGCGCAGCAGCACACGGTGCTCACCGCCGTCGACCTCGACGCCGGCGACGCGGTGTGGACGTACGACGGCCCGGTGCGGTCGCGCGTCGTGCCCGGCAGGGCGTTCGTCGCGTTATTCGACGGCGACGCGATCCGCGCGGTCGACGCCGCGACCGGTCAGCCGCGGTGGCGCGCGCCGATCGGCGCCGGCACGTTCCTCGGCATCGCCGCCGACGCCGACCGGGCGTACTACGTCGTCAAGCGCGGGCCGGCGACCTGGGCGCTCGTCGCGGTCGACGGCGTGACCGGCGAGGCCTTGTGGGAGGCACCCGCGCCGGGACAGCTCGGTGCGCCTGCCGCGTGGGGTGGGCTCGTGTTCAGCCCGTTCCTCAAACAGTGGCTGGTCGTGCTCGACGCCGCGACCGGAGAGGAGCTCGCTCGCATTCGCGGCCTCGAACAGGAGATCGCGTTCGTGCGCAGCACGAGCGACCGCGTCTACTTCGGCTCGAAGGACGGCGTGTTCGTGGTCGACGAGCGGGCGGCGACCGGCAAGCCGGCGACGGCGACCTACGGGCGCGCCGCGTTGCCGAAGGCGTTCGTGCGGTCGTTTTACTACTGGGACGCGTTCGACCCGGTCCAGGCCAACTACTCGGCCTACGACCGCAACCGGATCCTGTGGCGGGGCGAACCGGCCGGCGGCGCTCTGCGGTTCTCCGGCGATCGGGTGATCGTGCACACGTTCCGTTTCTTCTTCGGCTTCGATCCGACGTCCGGTGCGCTCGCGTGGGCGTACAGCCACCCGAGGTTCGACGCGGTGGCCTCCGATCATCTCGGTTCGGTGGTCGCGTTCGTCGCGCAGGACGGCATCGGCGCGCTCGACCCGGCCACCGGCGCGATGCGGGCGCGCGTGCCGCTGCACGTGGCCGGCAGCGTGCGCGGCGCGACCTTCGATGCCGACGGCTGGTCGCCCGCCGGCGAGGGGGAGCCGCCGGACACGCGCAAGGCGCTCGCGGCGATCGCCGCCGACCGCGATGCCCGGTTCCTCGACGTCAAGCTGTTCGCGCTGGAGGCGCTCGGCCAGCTGCGCGGCGCGGACGTGGCGACCGACCTGCTCGCGCTCATTCGCGACCCGAAGACGTCGCCGCAGGTCTACACGAAGGCGGCGCAGGTGCTCGTCGCGCGCAAGGATCCGTCGGCGCTGGGGCCGTTGCTGCAGGTGCTGCGCGAGCGGTACGACTACATCGCGGGGACGCGTCCGGTGGCGGTCGGCGTCGCGGCGCGGGCGATCGCCCAGCTGGGCGATCTGCGCGCGGTCGAGGGCATCGCACCCGGCGAGCGGGGCGCGGTGGTCGACGAGCTGGCCGCGCACCTGTTCGAGCCGCAGACGCCCGCGCCGGAGCTCGCCGATGTGGCGGCGGCGCTCGGCGCGTGCCGGCTGCCCGGCGCCGTCGCGCCGCTGCGCGCGTTTGCGCTGACGTATCGGGCGGACCCGTCGCTGTCGGACCGGGCTGGCGCGGTCGGCGCGGCGATCGACGGTCTGCTGGCGTCCGGCGGCGTCGCCGAGCGCGAACTCGTGGCGTTCATCGCGGAGGATGCGCGCACCGTGCCGGCGGTCGCGGACTACGCGGCGCGGGCACTGAGGCGCGCCGCGGGCGGCCGCGGCGCCGCGGGCGGCGGGCACGGCGCGCCGTGACCTCGCCGCCGCGCCGGTACCGCGTGCTCGTGTGCCGGGGACCGGAGTGCGGCGACCGGCGCGGGTCGATGGCGATCTATCGCGAGCTGGCGGCGCAGCTCGCGGCGTGCGGCGCCGCCGTCGACCTCGGCTGGCAGAGCTGCTTCGGGCGCTGCACGCAGGGGCCCAACGTGCTCGTTCAGGAGGTGACCGCGGCCGATCCGCCGCCGCGGGCGTTCGCGGCCCCGCCGCGCCGTGCAGTGGGCGCCACCGCGCTGTATAATCGGGTAACAATTTCCCGGGTCGCCGAGATCGTGAGGGGGCACATCGTCGGCGGACGGGTGCAGCGACAACTGATCGAGCGTCCCCCCACCGTACAGAGCGTTCCGACCGGACGTCCCGACAAAAATGGAGAGCCCTGAATGAATCGCTGGCTGGCTGTTGCGGTCGTCGGCGCGCTGGCGTCGTCGCCCGCCTGCAAACCGAAGGAAGTCATCAAGCCCGACCCCGCGACGACGGCGGAGCTGCAGGAGTGCCGCCAGAAGGTCGCGGACCAAAAGAAGCTGCTCGAACAGCAGGACAAACAGATCGCGGATCTCAAGCTCAACGCGGACGATGACGGCGTCGTCGTGACCGTGCAGGGCGATCTGCTGACGATCACGGCCGGCGCCGACAAGGGGCCTCATCGTGGAGAGCCGAAGGGCAATGCCAAAGACGAGGCCCTGTACGCCGAGTTCGTCAAGGCGGTGAAGAACGCGCGCGGCAAGATCAAGAAGTGCTATCAGAACGCGCTGAAGAAGGACTCGAAGCTGCAAGCGCGGACGGTGTCGCTGAACATCCAGGTGAACTTCTCGACCAGCGGGAGGATGACGTCGGCCAGTTTCAGCCCGCGCATCAGCGACGCGTTCGACAAGTGCCTGGAAAACGTCGCAAACGACTGGAAGCTGCCGGCGGCGCCGCGCAAGGTGGCGTTCCAGTACCGGATGTCGCTCACGCCGGAGTAGGCGGCGCTGCCGCCGATGGGCGCGGCCGGCCGTGCGCGGGCCCGTCGCGTCGGATATGATCGGCGCACCGCCGGCGCCGGGGCCGTGCGGCCACCGCGGGGACGCGCGCACCGATGAAGCCGAAGAAAGTCGTCAAGGAGCTAGAGCGCCAGCTCCGCCGCGACCCCGACAACCTCGTGTTGCGGCTTCGGCTCGCCGCGGCGTTGCGCGAGGTCGGCCGCACCGACGAGGCGGTCGCGCTGTACCGCAGCGTGGCGCTCACGTACCGAGACAGCGGCCGGCTGCAGCAGGCGATTGCCGTATGCAAGAGCGCGCTCGAGATCGAGCCTGGGAATCGCGAGATGCACGGGCTGCTCGCCGACCTCGACGGTGCGGTGCGGCGCGCGGCGCCGGCGGACGATGCGCCCGGGCCGGCCGCGCGTTCCGTGCGCGTCGTCGAGC
>RFGE01000345.1 GCA_003696105.1 Deltaproteobacteria bacterium
GCGCCGGCCGCCGCGGCGGCCTCGGCGCCGGCGCCCGCACCCGCGCCCGGCGCCGCGCCGGCCGGCGCGCGCCCCGAGGCGCCGGCCGCTCCCGTCCACCCGGTGTTCGACCTCGCCGACAACCGGCTGTTGGCGCACGTCCTGCGTGGCGGCGGGCTCGTGCTGCCCGCGGGGTCCGCCGGCTTCGCCAAGTACACGCGCTTTCAGAAGCCCAAGCCGCTGTGGCGCCTGCGCCGCGCCATCGACGGCGTGCGGGTCGCGATCGCGTCGCAAGGGGCCGCGATCGATGTGCCGCTGACGCCCCGGCAGGCGGCGGCCCGCGGTGCGCTGGCGATGCGCGTGTACTCGCGCGCGGGTACGTCCATCGTCGCCGACGTCAACGGCACGACACTCGACCGCGTCCTCGTGCCGCGGGGATGGTCGACCGTGCGCGCCGACGTCCCGCCGGGCGCGTGGCGCGCCGGCGAGAACACGGTGACGTTTCGGTTTCGCGGGCGGCCGGCGGCGTTCCGTTGGATCGCGATCGGCGCCGACGTCGCCGACGGCGGTCCGATCGTGTGGTCCGACGGCGCGCTCGTGCTGCCGCGCGGCGGCGGGCTCGCCTACTACGTCCAGGTGCCGGCGGACGGCCGGCTGATCGCCGACGTGCGCGGCGCCGGGTGCGAGGTCGCGGTGACGGCCACCGCACACGACGCCCGCGCCGCCGGCGCGCTCGCCGGCCCGCGCGCGTCGGTCGACCTGTCCGCGCTCGCCGGCAAGGTGGCGCGACTCGAACTGATCGCCCGCGGCTGCGACGAGGCCCGGCTCGCGTCGGCCGCGCTCGCGGTGCCGGGCGAGGCGCCGCGGGTCGTGCGCGGGCCGCCGCCCAAGCACATCGTATTGTGGATCATGGACACCCTGCGCGCCGACCGGGTCAAGCTGTTCAACCCGGACGCGCGCGCCGACATCCCGAACCTCGAGCGGCTGGCCGCGCGCGGCGTCGTGTTCCGCGACGCCTACGTCCAGGGCAACGAGTCGCAGGCATCGCACGCGTCGATCTGGACGTCGACCTACCCGATCGTCCACGACATCAACATCTCCCGCAAGGGCGGGCGCTGGCAGCTCGACGACCGGCTCGCGCTGCTCGGGAAGCTCATGCGGCAGGCCGGCCTGTACTTGATCGGCGTGACCGCCAACGGGTTCATCACCCAGCCGGCGCGCTACGGCGCGGGGTTTCACTACTTCAAGAACCCGATGCGCGACGGCCACGGCAAGCGGTACAACGGCAAGATTCCGGCCGACATGATCTGGGACCGGGTGATGGACGGGCTGTCGGGCCACGAGCGCGACCCGTGGTTCCTGTTCATCGGCACGATCGACACGCACAAGCCGTGGATCGCGCGCGAGCCGTGGATCTCGAAGTACGACCCGGAGCCGTACCACGGCAAGTTCCAAAAGGCGGTGTGGGGCGGCGACGTCGGGGTGAAAAAGGGCCGCATGATCAGCCGGCAACGGCAGTCGCCGCGCGACCTGCAGCGCATCCTCGCCATGTACGACTGCGGCATCAGCTATCAGGATCTGCACGTCGGCAAGCTGCTCGACACCCTGTCGGAGTGGGGCATTCTGGACGACACGATGATCGTCGTGACCGCCGACCACGGCGAGGAACTGTGGGAGGAGGGGCGCGTCGGCCACGGTGCGTCCACCCGCCAGAGCCTGGTTCACGTGCCGCTCATCGTGTCGTACCCGCCGCTGTTGCCGCCCGGCCAGGTCGTCACCGAGGGCGTCGACACGATCGACATCCTGCCGACGCTGCTCGACGCGCTCGGCCGCGACGTGCCGGACACCGTGCAGGGGCAGTCGCTGATCCCGCTGGCGCAGGGCGTCGGGCGCGGCTACCCGCGGCCGGCGATCTCGTCGATGTACACGTACCACCACGCCATGAGCCTCGGCGGGTGGAAGCTGGTCGCGCGCCGGTCCGGCGTTCGCGTCCAGCTGTACGACCTGCGCACCGACTACGACGAGCGCAACAACCTGGCGGTGCAGCGGCCGATCGAGCTGCGCTTCCTCACGGACGTCCTCGGCGTGTGGATGCCGCTTCGCGCGCAGTGGCGCAAGACGCGCTGGGGAGTCGCATCCAACATGACCGCGCAGGCGGCCGTGGACCTCGACGGATGACGCCGCGGCCGCGCGGTGCGGCGGGCGCGCGGCGACTCGCGGCCGCGGCGGCGATCGCGGCCGCGTGTTCGACGCCGGCGTCCGACGTGCGCGTCGGGCCCCGGCCGGCGATCGCGGCCGGCGCGGGACCGGCGCCGGCGCCGGCCGCCGTTCGGCCGCCCGGCTATCTGAAAGGGCAGTTGCACTTGCATTCGTCGAACTCGCCGGACTGCGACACGCTGCCGCGCGACGTCATCGCCAGCTACGCGGCGCTCGGGTTCGACTTCATCGTGTTCACCGACCACAACTACACGACCGAGGTCGTCTACGACACCGGCGACCTGCTCGTACTCACCGGCGTCGAACTCACCACCAACCTCGACACCTGCGAGCCGCCGCCGGAGCCCGGCATGTACTGCCGCTTTCACGTCAACGCGCTGGCCGTGCGGCGGCCGGCGCCGGGCTACCCGCCGTGGGACGTGGACAACGACGACCTCGTCGACGTGACGCGGGTGGGCGTCTACCAGCGCCACCTCGACGCGGCCGCGCGGCTCGGCGGCATCGCGATGCTCAACCACCCGACGTGGTACTGGGGAGTGGACGGCGCGCTGCTGGCCGACCTCGCGGGGCGCGGCATGCGCCTGGTCGAGATCGCCAACCGCGGGTTTCCGGCGTGGAACGTCGGCGACGACCGCCACCCGGGCGCCGAACAGGTATGGGACGACGCGCTGTCGCGCGGCGCCGTCGTGTGGGCGGTGGCGTCGGACGACGCGCACCACTACACCGAGGCCGAGATCCGCGCGCGCATCGCGGCCGGGCGCCAGCCCTACCCGCCGGGGCTGGGCTGGGTCATGGTGCGGGCGGACAAGGACGAGGCGTCGATCCGCGACGCGCTGGCGCGCGGGGCGTTCTACAGCACGACCGGGCCGCTGCTCGCGGAGGCGGGGCCCGCCGGCGGCGCGCTGCGGGTCCGCGTGTTCGGGGGCGAGCCGATGACCATCCGCTTCGTCGGGCCGGGCGGCGTCACGCTCTCCGAGGAGTTCGCCGGCGCCGCCGCCTACCCGGTGGACGCGGTGCCGGCCGGCGGCTACGTGCGCGCGGTGGTCGAGGACCGCGCCGGCCGACGCGCGTGGACGCAGCCGGTGCGGCCGTAAACCGTTCGTCCGCGCCGCGCGTTGGTAGGCGGCATGGACGTGACGCTGATCCTCACGCACCGGTGCAATCTGGCGTGCGGCTACTGCTACGCGGGCGAGCACGTGCGGCGGGACATGGACGCGGCGACCCTCGACCGGGCCGTCGACCTGCTGTTTGCCGACGGCGCCGACCGCGCGCAGCTGTCGTTCTTCGGCGGCGAGCCGTTTTTGGCGTTCGACGCGATGCGCCGGGCCGTGGCGCGCGCGGAGCGGCACGCGCGCGCCGCCGGCGCACGGCTCGCGGTGCAGTGTACGACCAACGCCACCGCGCTCGGCCCCGAACAGGTCGCGTTCGTTCGCGAGCACGGGATCCGCTGCACCGTGTCGATCGACGGCGTGCGCGCGGCGCACGACCTCAACCGGCCGCGCGCGGGCGGCGGGTCGAGCTACGACCAGGTGCGCGCGGGGTTGCGGCGCCTGGTGCGCACCGGCTGTGCGCCGGACGCGCTGATGGTGATCTCACCGCAGACGGTGCCGTACGTGTACGCGTCGGTGAGCGAGCTGTGGGCCGAAGGCGTCGGCATGGTGCGCGCCAACCTGGTGCTCGACGCGCCGTGGACCGCGGAGGACCGCGACGAGTTGCGCGAGCAACTGTTGGCCGTCGGCTGGGAGCTGCTCGCGCGGCGCACGCGCGGCGAGGCGGTCGCGTTCGAGCCGTTCGAGCGGGCGATGCGCCCGGTCCGGCGAAAACCGGCCGGCGGGCGGCGGCCGCACGTGGTCGTCGCGACGTCCGGGCACCTGTACCCGTGCGCGCCGATGGTCGGCGAGGACCGCGACGACGGCCGCGAGGCGGCACTCCGCGTCGGCCACCTGGACGACGGCGCGCCGGCGATCGCTCGCCGGGCCGCGGCGTGCGGCGTGGGGTGCGACGACGGCCGCGGCTGCGCGTGCGCCGCCTACCTGGAAACCGGCGACCCCGGCACGCCCGGACCGAACGGGCGGTGGTTCGGCGCCGTGTGCGGCGAGCTCGGCGCGGCGATCGCCGATGCGCTCGCGCGCGGGCCGTATCCGTCGCGGGCGGCCGGCACCGGCGGGGCGGGGCGGCGGCCGTTCGTCATCGGCGTCGCCGCCGCGCTCGCCGGGCTCGCGGCGGGCGGGTCGGCGCTGTTGCGCGCCGGGCTGCCCGGCTGCAAGCGGCCGCGCGACGGCGTCGACGCCGTCGTGGCGCGGGGCGAGATGGCGGGACCGGGCGCGGGCGGCGGGCCGGGCGACGACCCGCTCGCCGGCGTCGACCTCGACGAGGTCGTGCCGACGGGCGCGACGGCGTTTCCGCCCGCGGGCGACGACCCGCCCGACGGCGCGACGGTCGGCGAGGACGCGCCGCCGTTGCCCGGCGAGCTGCGCGCGCCCGACCCGGCGCCGGCCGTCGAAGGCGATCTCGCGGCACCGCCGGAGCCGGCGATCGACCTGCGTCCGCGCGGGCAGCTGCGGCGGCCTGCCGGCGACTCGGCCCCGCGCGGCCCCGGCTCGGCCGCAGGCGGGGACTGATCGAGATCGCGGTGCGCCGGCGCCGCGCGGCCCTCGCGGGCCGGCGGGCGGTCAGCGGAACGCGCCGCCGTGCGGCTGCGCCAGCGCGCCGAGCAGCCCCGCCGCCGCGCGGAGCCGGTCGCCGTCGCGTTCGGCGCGCGGGAACGTCAACGTGGCGGTGCCCCCGGCGATCGCCAGGCGCGCGCCGGCGAGCACCTCGGCGTGGCGGCGCGCGTCCGGCGGGATCGCGTCCGGCAGGTCGCCGGCGGCGAGGACGGCGTCGGTCGCGGGCAGGTCCGCCGGCACCGACGCGCGCGCGTAGGTGCGCGCGCGTCCGCCGTCGGCCGCGACGCCGAGGTCGACCGGTCCGGGCGCGGCGACGGTGACGCTCGTGGCGGAGACCGGGCGCGCCCCCGGCAGCGCGCACAGCGCGTCGAGCCCGAACAGGTCGGCGGTCGCGAGGTCGCCGACCACGTCGAGGCACGCGCGTAGCACCGCGGGGTTGCGCAGGTCGCTGTCGCACAAAAGCTCGATGGTGTCGCCGTCGGAGTGCACGCGCACGGCGCCGAGCACGTCCGCGAGCGCGCGGGCGGTGTGGGGCCGCAGGCACGCCCGCAGCGCGTCGACGTCGTCGCAGCGGACGACGAACGCATCGTCGAACGCGTCGTAGACGCCGACGGTGACGTCCCGCATGCCGAGCGCCTTCGCGACCGTCGCGACCCGGGTCTGCGGCGCGATGCGAAAACGCGGCCCGGCCGGCAGCGCGAACCGCGCCCGGCAGCGCACGTACGTCCGGCGCGACGTGCCGCCGGACGACGTCGCCATCGCGTCGGCGCGGATGCGCGCGCCGCCCCGCGTCTCCTCGATCGCCATCGACTCGCCCGGCACCCACCAGCGCCCGGGCGCGAACGCGGCGCCGCGGTCGGCGGCGACCTGGCGCCACACCGCCTCCTGTGCGCGGACGGCGTGCATCCGCGCCCACAGGCCGAACGCGACCGCCGCGACCAGGACCCCGGCCGACACGAGGTAGGCAGTCATCGGCGCGATCCTCTCACGCGGCGCGGAGCCGTCCAACCGCCGCGGCTGTAACGCGGCGGCATGCGTTCCGGTCTATGGTGTATGGGCGTGGCCGACGCCATCCTCGACGTGACGCGCTGGGCGCACGGGCTGGGCCCGGCCGGGGCCATCGCGTTCGCGGTCCTGTACGCCGCCGCCGCGGTGGCGTTCGTGCCCGGGTCGGTCCTCACGCTGGCGGCGGGGTTCTTGTGGGGGCCGGTGTGGGGCGTCGTCGTGGTCGCGCCGGCCAGCTGGCTCGCCGCGGCCGCCGCGTTCGCCCTCGGCCGCACGCTGCTGCGCCCCGCGGTCGAGCGGCGGCTGCACCGCTGGCCGCGCGCCGCCGCGATCGATCGCGCGATCGGCGACCGGCCGGTGCTGGTCGTCGCGCTGCTGCGGCTGTCGCCGATCGTGCCGTTCGTGGTCGCCAACTACGCGCTCGCGCTGTCGCGGGTGCGGTTCGCGCCGTATCTGGTCGCGTCCGCCGTCGGCATGCTGCCGGCGACGGTCGCGTACGTCTACGCCGGATCGGCGGTGTCCCAGCTGGCCGCGATCGCCGGCGGCGGCGGGGCGCGGCCCGGCCGGTGGCTGTTCTGGCTCGGCCTGGTCGCGACCGTCGCGCTCGCGGTGTGGCTGGCGCGCACGGCGCGGCGCGCGCTGTCGCGCGCGCTCGAGGGGGCGGCGTGACCGCGGTCGTCGTGATGGCCAAGGCGCCCGTGCCGGGGCGGGTCAAGACGCGGCTGTGTCCGCCGCTGTCGCCCGACCGCGCCGCGCGGCTGGCGTCCGCGTTCGCGGTCGACACGTGGGCGTCCGCGGTGCGCGTGGCCGGGCCGCTGGCGCGGCTGGCGTACGCGGGCCCGCGGCAGCGATTCGCGCCGCCGTTGCGCGACGCGGCCGGCTTCGCGCAGGTCGGCGGCGATCTCGGCGCGCGGATCGAGCACGCCGCCCGCGCGGGGCTCGCCCTGGCGGACCGCGCGGTGGTGATCGGCACCGATGCGCCGGGCCTGCCGCCGGCGCTGATCGCGGCGGCCGCCGCCGAGCTGGCGGCGTGCGACGCGGTGCTCGGCCCGGCAGTCGACGGCGGCTACTACCTGATCGGTCTTCGGCGGTGCGAGCCGGGGCTGCTGGCCGACCTGCCGTGGAGCGCGCCGGACACGCTGCGCGCGACCGAGCGCCGCCTGCGCGCGCGGGGGTTTCGCGTCGCGCGGTTGCCGGTGTGGTTCGACGTCGACGACGCCGCGGGGCTCGCACTGCTGCGCGCCGCGATCGCGGCCGGCGCAGTCGATGCGCCTGCAACAAAATCCGCGCTGGTGCAGGAGGAGCCGTGCGACTGTCCGTGATCGTTCCGGTGTACAACGAGGCGGCCCGGCTGCCGGCCGCGCTCGCCGCGCTCGCCGCACAGCCGGGCATCGACGAGGTGATCGTCGTCGACGGCGACAGCGACGACGGCAGCGCCGACCTCGCCCGGGCCGCCGGCGCCACCTTGGTGCGCGCGCCGCGCGGTCGCGGCACCCAGCTCAACGCGGGGGCCGCCGCCGCGTCCGGGGATGTGCTGCTGTTTCTGCACGCGGACGTCGACCTGCCGGCCGGCGCGGCGGCCATCGTCGCCCGCGCGCTGGCCGACCCGCGCGTCGTCGCCGGCGCGTTTCGCACGTGGACGGTCGTGCACCGGCGCCGGTGGCTCGCGCCGCTGGTCCACATTGCCGACGTGCGGTCGCGGGTGTCGCGCGCGCCCTACGGGGACCAGGCGGTGTTCGTCCGCGCCGGCGCGTTCTGGGCCGCCGGCGGCTTCCCCGACGTGCCGCTGATGGAGGACATCGCGCTGGCGCGCGCGCTGCGGCGCATCGGCCGGATCCGGATCGTGCCGCACCGGGTGCGCGTGTCGGGCCGCCGGTTCGAGGCCGGGCTCGTGCGCGCGACGGTCGCGATGAACACGTTCCCGCTGCTGTTTCGGCTCGGCGTGCCGCCGCACGTGCTCGCGCGCCTGTACGGCGCGCCGCGCTGACGACCGCCGCGCGCGGCGGCGGCGACCGCCGCGCGGCGGCGGCGTCCATCGCGCGCCGGCGGCGTCCATCGCGCGGCGGCGGCGTCCATCGCGCGCCGGTGGCGTCCATCGCGCGCCGGCGGCGTCAATCGCGCGCCGGCGGGACGCCCCACGCCTTGAGCTTGCGCCACAGCGTGTTCGAGCCGATGCCGAGGGCCTTGGCGGTGTGGGTCCGGTTGCCCTCGAACCGGTCGAGCACGCTGAGCACGTAGCGGCGTTCGACCTCCGACAGCGGCAACAGCTCGTCGGCCAGCAGTCCCAGCGGCGACGTGCCGGTGCCGCGGATTTCGGCCGGCAACACGTCCGGCTCGATCCGCTCGGCGTTGCCGGACAACACGACCGCGCTTTCGATCGCGTTTTCGAGTTCGCGCACGTTGCCGGGCCACGGGTACGCCAACAGCAACTCGGCCGCGGCCGGCGACAGCGTGCACGGCCCGCGGCCGTACGCGCGGCCGGCGGCGGCGGCGAACTCGCGCGCCAGCGGCAGGATGTCCTCTCGGCGGCGGCGCAGCGGCGGGATGTCGACGGCGACCACTTTGAGCCGATAGTATAGATCCGTCCGGAACGTTCCTTCGGCAACCATTTCGTCGAGGTTGCGGTTGGTCGCCGCGATCACGCGCACGTCCACTGGCAGAGTGTCCGTCGCCCCGACCGGGCGCACGTGTTTGTCTTGCAGCACCCGCAACAGCTTGACCTGAGTGGCCGGCGACGTTTCACCGATCTCGTCGAGAAAGATCGTCCCGCCGGCGGCCGCTTCGAACAGGCCGCGCTTGTTGGCCTCGGCGCCGGTGAACGCGCCCTTGACGTGGCCGAACAGCTCGCTTTCGAGCAGGGTCTCGGGCAGCGCACCGCAGTTGACCGGGATGAACGGCCCGTCCGCGCGCGGCGACGCGTCGTGGATGTAGCGCGCGACGCGCTCTTTGCCGACACCGCTTTCGCCGGTGATCAGCACCGTCGCGTCGACCTGGGCGACCGTCTCGGCCATGTCGAGTACGCGCTCCATCGCCTTGCTCTTGGTGGTGACGGTGGACCGGCGCGAGGAGCCGAGCTTGTCGAGCGCGCGGCGCTCGCGGGCCAGCTCGCGCGCCCGGCGCCGGAGCTGCGCCTCGAGGCGTTCGAGGTCTTCGGCGAGCTTGCGCTGCTCGTACATCGCCGCCAGCCGGGCGCCGTCGTCGCCCCACGCCCGGCGCGTCTTGCCGACGACGCGACACGTGTCGCCGCCGGTGACCGCGCAGCACTCGTGCTCGACGACGAACACGTCTTCGCCGAAACACGCCGTCGAGTAGCCCGACGCATAGCCGGTGACCGTCCAGCACACCGGCTCGCCGGCGCGGCCGTACAGGCGGCGGTGCTGCTCGGCTTCGTACGAGTGGCGCCAGTGGACCTCCATCTCGAACACGCCCGCGTCCCGGTCGAACACGAGTCGGCGCGGCTCGGTGAGCACCTTGCCCTCGTTGCGCTGCAGCGCCGGGCACGCGAGCCACCACTGCTCGTCGGACTCCCATCGGAACATGTCGCGCATGCTGCGCGCGTCGCGGTAGCCGTTGGAGAATCCAAAACGGTGGAGGATCGTCCGGGCGCGGTCGACCCCGACCGCGTCGATCAGCTCGCGCCGCAGGCCGCCGAACGCATCGGCGTCCCACAGCAGCATTCTCCGGTCCTTGAGGTGGATCATGCCCTGGTCCGGGCGCACGTCGAGGACCTCAAGCAGGTGCAGATCGTCGGCCTTCATGGAGGTGTCGGACATTCCATAGTAGAGGACGCTCCAAGTTGGCAAAAGGTACCACCGCCGCGGCGCGGGGGCGGCGGCCGGCCGGAGCGCGTCACGGGTGGCGGGCCGCCGCGCGAAGGGCGGCCTTGCGGACCTTGCCCAGCGCGTTCTTCGGCAGCTCGGCGACGAAGCGGACCTCTCGCGGGCGCTTGTGGGCGCCGATCTGGTCGGCCACCGCCGCGGCGAGCCGGCCGGCGTCGCCGTCGCCGACGACGAACGCGACGATACGCTCGCCCAGGTCGGCATCCGGCACGCCGACCACGGCCGCCTCGCGCACTCCCGGCTGGGCGAGCAGGGCGTCTTCGACCTCGCCCGCGCCCACGCGGTAGCCGCCCGTCTTGATGAGGTCGGTCGACCGGCGGCCGAGCACGCGCACGCGGCCGCCGGCGTCGCGCGCGCCGAGGTCGCCGGTATAGAACCAGCCGCCGGCGTCGCGCACCGCCGCGGTCGCGCGGTCGTCGCCCAGGTAGCCGGAAAACACGTTCGGGCCGCGCACCGCGATCTCGCCGATCGTGCCCGGCGGTGCGTCCGGCCGCCGGGGCGCCGGCGCGTCCGGCGTGGCGGCCGCGTCGCCCGCCGCATCCGCGTCGGCCGGGACCTCGACGATGCGCAACTGCACCCCGCCGAGCGGCGGTCCGACGAAGCCGGGCGCCGGCGGGCCGCCGGCGCGCACCGCGCAGTTGATCAGCGTCTCCGTCAGGCCGTAGCGCTCGTAGACCGCGCAGCCGAGCGCCGCGAGCCGCTGGTGTTCGCGCACCGGCAGCGCCGCGGAGCCCGACACCAACAGGCGCGCGCGACGGAGACCCCGCGCGATCTCCCCGTCGTCTGCGGCGGCGTCGGCGAGTCGGTGATACATGGTCGGCACGGCGAACACCACGTCGCCGGGCGCGATCGCGGCGGCGAGCGCCGCCGGCGAAAACCGGGGCAGCCAGCGCAGCGCACCGCCGCGTGCGATCGCGCCGAACAGGCCGAGCACGAGCCCGTGCACGTGAAACAGCGGCAGCGCGTGGACGACCGTGTCGTCGCCCGTCCACTGCCACGCGTCGGCGAGCGCGTCGAGGTTCGACGTGATGTTGGTCCACGTGATCACCGCGCCCTTGGGCGGCCCGGTCGTGCCCGATGTGTGCAAGATGAGCGCCGCGTCGTCGGGCAGCGCGCCGCGCTGCGCGTTGGTCTCGATGTGCGCGCGCGCCGCGGCGCCGGCCGACGGGGCGATCGGCACGCTCACCGCGCCGATCCGCGCGCACGCGAGGTAGGCGATCACGGTGTCCGGCGTCGGCGCGGCGACCAGCGGCACGCGCGACCCGGCGCGGACACCGGCGCGCGCCAGGGCGCTGGCGCGCGCGTCGACCCGCCGGGACAGCTCCGCGTACGACAACACCGCGTCGCCGACGGTGACGGCGGGGCGAGCGCTGGCGCGCAGGGCGGCGGGCGGCCAATCCATCGCACCGCCGTTCGTACCGCGAACCGCGCGCCGGCGAAACCGGCGGCGCGGCCGCGGATTTCTGAGGCGGCCGTCAGATGTCTGACGGCGGTCGGCCGCCCCGGCGGCTCGGAGGGGCGCGCACCTGGGGCGCCAACGGTGCGATTTCGTGCGTACGCGCGCGCCGCCGCCAGTCGGTGCGCGGCCGCAAGCGCAACGCGCGCCGCCGCGGGGACGCGCCGGCCTGCGCCTTGCTTGCACGCGGTCGCATGTCGCTGCAACGACTCGTCGCCCTGCTGGCGAGCGGCTCCCTCGCGGCCGCCGCCTATCTGTCCGACCTGCGCTCGGCGCGCGCGTGCGGTTGCTTCGCGCCGCCCGATCCGTCCGTGCCGATCGTCCAGGCCGGAGAGAACATCCTGTTCGCGGTCCAGGACGGGGTCGTCACCGCGCACATTCAGGTGCAGTATGCCGGTCCCGCGGAGGAGTTCGGCTGGTTGTTGCCGCTGCCATCGCTGCCGGAGATGTCGCTCGGGGTGGACGAGCTGTTCGCCCAGCTCATCAACACGACGCAGCCCAAGTACGTGCTCGACGCCGAGTACCGCGGCGACTGCCCGTTCGACCCGAGCCGGTTCGGCGGCGCGCCGGGGGCGTCGGACACCTCCGACGATGGCGAAGGCGGCGGGCCCGGCGGCGGCGGCGACCCGCTCGTGTTGCAGGACTCGATCGGCCCGTACGACTACGCGGTGCTGCGCGCCGACTCCAAGCAGCCGATGCTCGACTGGCTGCGCGACAACGGCTACTTCGTTCCGGCCGGAACGGACGACGCGGTCGACGCGTACATCCGGCCGGGCGCGTACTTCCTCGCCCTCCGCCTGCACAAGGGCAACGACGTCGGCGACCTCCAGCCGGTCGTGGTGCGCTATCCGTCCGACCTGCCGATGATCCCGATCGTGCTCACGAGCGTCGCGGCCGACCCCGACATGGGCGTGCAGGTTTGGGTGCTCGGGGAACACCGCGCGATCCCGCGAAACTACTATCACACGACCATCAACGATGCGCTGGTCGACTGGATCAACTTCGGCGCCAACTACGTGGACCTCGTGACGGCCGCCGCCGACGAGGCCGAGGGCGGCCGCACGTTCGTCACCGAGTACGCCGGTCCCAGCGATGTCATGGCCGGCGTGCTCGACCCGCCGGGGCGCTTCGGCGATCTGGCGGAGCTGGCCGCGATCACGGATGCGGTCGACTACATCAACTATCTCAACTGGAACGGCTACCCGATCCAGCAGCAGGTGCCGCCGTTTGGCCTGCAGTACTCCAGCCAACTGTTGGCCATTCTCCAGCGGCATCTGCCGATGCCGGCCAAGCTCGCCGCCGAACTCGGCCTGACGCCGAACGACTACTACGCGAGCTTCGAGTATTTCGTCCGCTACCACCGCCAGGAACACCCCGAGCTGTACGACGACCTCGACCTCGACTTCGATCCGGTCGCGATGACGGCCGAGATCGAGGAGCGCGTGGTCGCGCCGACGCGCGAGGCCGGCGACCTGTTCCGCCGCTATCCGAAACTCACGCGGTTGTTCACGACGCTGTCGCCCGAGGAGATGACCCGCGACCCGGTGTTCAGCTTCAACCCGGACCTGCCGGACGTGAGCAACGAACACCGCGGCCGCATCATCTACTACTGCGACGGGTCGACCGACGAGGCGGGCAAGACGCCGGCGCGCATCATCACGGAAAGTGGGTTCGAACTCGACCTGCCCGACGGCACCGACGCCAACCCCTGGGCGGATCGGGACATGCCGCGCAGTCACCGCATCGGCGTGTTGCGCGAGGAGGGGCCCGAGGAGATCGTCGTCGACAACACCGACGCGATCCTCGCGGCGTTGCGCGGCAACCGCGCGCGGGGCTGCAGCGTGTCCGGCGCGTCGGCGGTCGCGCCGCTGGCCGTCGCGCTCCTGGGCCTGATCGCGGCCGGCGCCGTGCGCCGCCGCCGCCGCGGATGACGGCGACGCGGGCGATGCGGGCGGCGGCGGCCTTGGCGGCGGCCGTCGCGTGCGGCGGCCCGGAGCCGGCGGAACCCGACGCCGCACCGCCGGTGGCGGACCTGGCGATCGGCACCGCCCGCGCCGACGGCACCGGCTTCGTCGACGTCGCGCCGGGCGGCGACGTGGCGCTGGTCCCCGGCTCGCAGGGGGGCTTCCACGTGTGGGTCAACGTGCGCGTGCGCGGCGCCGCGGGGCCGCTGGTGTTGTGGCGCAGCGCCCGCCGCGCATCGGACGGCGCGCTCGTGTTGGCGGCCAGTCGCACCGCGGTCGACGTGCCGGCAGCCGCGATGGAGACCTGGTGGGAGCCGGCCGCGGCGGCCCCGTCGTTCCTGTGTCCGGCGCCGGTGGGCATCGACATCGATGGCGAGCCGCTCGAGTTCTCGGTCGAGCTGGCGACCGGCGACGGGGACGTGCTCGGCACCGCGGCGGCCGTGTGGGTGCCGCGCTGCCCGGACGGCGACCTCGCCGCGCTGTGCGCCGACATCTGCAGCGGCTGACGCGCGTGCGACGGCGCCCCGCGCGCGTCGCGCGGATGGTCTATAAACGGCGGCGTGGGCGATCACATCATTCGTTGCCTCCTGCGCGACCGGCCGATCCGCGTCGTCGCGGCCATCACCACCGGCGTCGCGCGCGAGGCGGCCCGGCGACACCAGGTCGCCGCCGGCGCCCAGGTCGCGCTCGCGCGCGCGACCACCGCGGGTCTGTTGCTCGCGACGCTCACGAAGGATCGCGAGCGGGTGACGATACAACTGCTCGGCGACGGGCCGCTCGGCGGGGTCATCGTGGACGCCAACGGCGACGGCCAGGTGCGCGCCTACCTCAAGAATCCTGCCGCCGTCATCCCGGCCCGGCCCGGCGAACGCGTCCGGCTGGTATCGGGAGTCGGGCGCAACGGCGTCGTCAACGTCATGCGCGACCTCGGCCTCAAACACCGCGTGCAGGGCCAGGCGCCGATCCTCAGCGGCGAGATCGACGCCGACATCGAGCACTACCTCACGACCAGCGAGCAGATCGAGAGCGCGATGGGCTGCGACGCGGTGCTCGGCGACGACGGCACGATTCGCGTGTCCGGCGGCGTGCTGGTGCAGACGATTCCGGACGCCGGCGGGCACCGCGACCTGGTCAACGAAATGTGGCGGCGCGTACGGCTCGACGCCGTGTTCGACACGCTCAAGGCGTCGCCCGACGCCGACGCCGAGGCGCTGGCCCGCGCGGTGCTCGGCGAGTTCGCCGGCGAGCTCGAGGTGCTCGCGCGCCAGCCGGTGCAGTTTTTCTGCGGCTGCTCGCGCGAGCGCGTACACGAGTCGCTCGCCCTGCTCGAACTCGACGAACTCGACGCGATGATCGCCGAGGACCACGGCGCCGAGGTCACGTGCGACTTCTGCCGCGAGCGCTACCAGGTGTCCGAGGCGGAGTTGCGGCAGATCCGGGAGGAGGCCGCCGCCCGGCCCCGCGGGTAGCCGGGGAGTCGCGTCATGCCGTCGCCGGAGCCGATCGGAGACCGCGGCGCGCGCGCCCTGTGGCGCCGGTACCGGCGGGCGCTGTGGCCCGAGCTTCGCTACGGCGCGGTGGCGGTCACCGGTGCGGCGGCCGTCGGGGTGGTGCTCGCGGTCGGGGCGCTGGTGCGCGCGTGCTGACGGCCGGCGGCCGCCGGTCGCCGGTTTCCGAATCGCATTCGGCGCGGGCACTTGGTGTACAGTCGGCGCCCGATGCCCGCCGAAACCGTCGAAATCAAGTATCCGTCCGTCGCCAAGATGTTCGTCGATCGCGCCAGCGACACGCCGAACGCGGAGGCGTATCGGTTTCCGGCCGACGGAACGTGGCGGTCCCTGACCTGGCTCGACGCGCTCGACCGCGTGCGCGCCATCTCCGGCGGGCTGCGCGCGTTCGGGTTGACCGCGGAGCAGCGCGTCGGCGTGCTGTCGAGCACGCGCTACGAGTGGATCCTCGCCGACCTGGGCGTGCTGTGCGCCGGCGGCGCGACGACGACCGTGTATCCGTCGAACACGGCCGAGGAGTGCGCCTACATCCTGTCGGACTCGGACGCGGTCATGGTGTTCGCCGAGGACGACGACCAGATCGCGAAGCTGCGCGCACAGCGCGACAACTTGCCCAAGGTCGCCAAGGTCGTCACGTTCGACGGCACCCCGGACGGAGACTGGGTCATCTCGCTGGCCGAACTGGAGGACCGCGGCCGCCGCGCGCACGACGCCTCGCCCGCCGAGTTCGACCGGGTGGTCGACGGCGTCAAGCCGGAGGATCTCGCGACGCTGATCTACACGTCCGGCACGACGGGCAAGCCGAAGGGCGTTCGTCTCGTCCACGAGTGCTGGACCTACGAAGCGGAGGCGATGGCGGCGCTCGGCATCATGTCGCCGAGCGACCTGCAATACCTGTGGTTGCCGCTTTCGCACTCGTTCGGCAAGGTGCTGCAGGTCGGTCAGATCCGCATCGGGTTTCCGACCGCGGTCGATGGACGGATCGACAAGCTCGTCGACAATCTTGCCGTCGTGCGGCCGACGTTCATGGCGGCGGCGCCGCGCATCTTCGAGAAGGTCCACAACAAGGTGGTGCAGGGCGCCAAGGACGCCGGCGGCCTCAAGTACGCCATCTTCAAGTGGGCGGTGGGCGTCGGCCGCCGCGTGTCGAAGCTGCGCCAGCAGGGCCGCGAGCCGACCGGGCTGTTGGCGCTCCAGTTCCGCATCGCCGACAAGCTGGTGTTCTCCAAGCTCAAGGCGCGGTTCGGCGGCCGCGTGCGGTTCTTCATCTCCGGTAGCGCGCCGCTGTCGAAGGACATCGCCGAGTTCTTCCACGCGGCCGACATCCTCATCCTCGAGGGCTACGGCCTCACCGAGACGAGCGCCGCCAGCTTCGTCAATCGGCCCGACAAGTTCCGCTTTGGCACGGTGGGCTTCCCGCTGCCCGGTACGGAGTTTCAGCTCGCGCCGGAGGACAGCGAGATCTGGATCCGGTCGCCGGGGGTGATGCGCGGCTACCACAACTTGCCCGAGCAGACCGCCGAGGTGCTCACCGAGGACGGCTGGCTCAAGACCGGCGACATCGGCGAGGTCGACGCCGATCGATTCCTCAAGATCACCGATCGCAAAAAAGATCTGATCAAGACGTCGGGCGGCAAGTACGTGGCGCCGCAGCTCATCGAGAGCAAGCTCAAGTCGCTGTGCCCCTACGTCAGCCAGGTGATCGTCCACGGCGACAAGCGAAAGTACGTGACCGCGCTCGTCACGCTGGACGACGAGAACATCCGCAACTGGGCGCGCGGCGTCGGCCTCGGGGACGCCACGCTCGAGGAGCTGGCCGCCAGCGACCAGGTGCGGCAGCTGCTGCAGCCGTACTTCGACGAACTCAACGCGGGGCTGGCGCGCTACGAGACGGTCAAGAAGTTCGCGATCCTGCCGCGCGACCTGTCGGTCGAGGAGGGCGAACTCACGCCGAGCCTCAAGGTCAAGCGCAAGGCCGTCGAACAGCGCTACATGCATCTTCTCGATGCGCTGTACGACGAGGCGACCGTGTCGTTGTAGGGCGCGCCGGTCGCCGCGGTCACGGCGCGCGAAACAGCGGCGGACCGAGCGACGGCGGGTAGGGCGACTGCGAGATCGCCTCGGCGCGGCCGTCGGGGTCGCGCCATATGCGCACCCGCTCGATTCGATTGCCGGCGCGGCGGAACTCGAACAGGTCGCGCACGAACGACTGCCCGTCGCGGCGCGCGGGCACCAGCGGCACCGGCGGCGCGCCGTCGAGCGATGCGGTGAGCCCGCCGCCGGCGCCGGCGGCGATGACGATCTCGGCGCCGCCGAGCGGATCGCGATAGCGGCCGACCAGCGCCGCCGGATCGGCTGGAGCGGGCGGCGTCGCGTCGACCGCGCGCCGCCGCCCGAGGAACACGCGGATCGCCTCGTCGGCGATCGCGCCGGGGTCGCCGTAGCTCGCGTTCTCGAACACGACCACCGCAAACCGGTCGTGCGGGACGATGCGCACCGCATAGGCGGAGCCGAACGCGGCGACGTCGGCGCTCGCGACGTCCACCTCGCCGTCGAACGGCCCGCGCACGAACCCGCCGCGGGTCGCGCGCTCGGGCGGGTAGAACGCGTCGGCCACGCCATCGGTCAACGGGTGGTCGCCGTCCGCCAGCGGTGCGAGCAGTCGCGCGGCGTCGAGGATGCTCACCAGCGGCGCGCGGTACGGTTCGGACGGCGGACACGCGCGCAGCTCGGCCGGGAGCGTTCGCACTTCGTCGCCGGCCAGGACGTGGCCGAACGCGAAGTCCCCCTTGGCGGCGGCGACGCGGTCGTAGGTCGCGTCCAGGCCGAGCGGATCGACGACGAGCGCGCGCACGCGAGCGTGCAGGTCGGAGCCGAGCGCGGTCGCCGCGAGCGTCGTGTGCAGCAGCAGTTCGAGGTGGATGCGCCCGGGCGGCGACCACAGCGGGACCTCGCGGTGCGCCGCGAAGAACGCGTCGAGGTCGTCGCAGGCGCGCGTGTGGTTGAGCGAGTAGCCGGCGGTGTTCAGCAGCGCGTGGTCGACGGTCACCTCTCCGGAGTCGTATGGGCCGGCGGCGGCGAACGCGGGCATCCAGTCGGCGATGCGATCGTCGTAGGCGGCGTCCCCGGCGGCGACCGCGGCGGCGACCGCGGCGGCGGTGACGTGGCGCGAAAATGCGGTGTCGAACCGCGTGTCGACGGTGACCGGCGAGCAGCGCCCGGCCTCGCGCGACCCGACTGCGCCGGCGTGCGCGACGGCGCCGTCGCGGGCGATCGCGATCGCGGCGCCGGGTACGCGGCTGGCCTCGATCGACGCGCGCGCGAACGCGAGGACCGCCGCGAACGCCGGATCGGCCGCGCGGGTGCCGCCGCACGCCGCGTCGCCGCCGGCGTCGACGCCAGACAGATCGCGCGGGACGCCGGAACACGCGGCCGCCGCCGCGAGCAGCGCGGCGACGGCGCCGGTCGCCCGGGCGGGACCGCGATCGCGTCGCACCGGACGGCGGTGCCACGCGGGCCGGGCCGGGGCGCGGGGACCGCGGCGCGGCACGGGCAAGCGCGCGGCGCGCAGGCCGGCCATCACGGGGTCACCGCGATCACGACGGGCAGGTGGTCGCTCACCGCGTCGCGGTAGCCGACGAGTTCGTCGGCCAGCGGCGGGACGTCGATGGTGTCGGCGGCGACCGATGCGGCGAGGTCGGCCGTGGCGACCGCGTGGTCGATCATCGCCCCCGACGGCAAGAACGTCTCCGCGCCCGACTGCGCCAGCCCGTCGGTCAGCACGACGTAGTGGTCGGCTGCATCGAAAAACGGGGCGAACACCGCGCGCCCGGCGTCGCTGGTGACGACCTCGTTGAAGTCGCCGACGACGACGACCTCCGGGTCCGGGTCCATCGCGACCTCGGCTTCGATCAGCGCGACCGCCGCCGCGCGGCGGGAGCGATCGTCGGCGTCGAAGCCGGCTTTGAGATGGACCGCGACGGCGCGGAAGTCCAGAGACGAACCTGCGATGGACACTTCCACCGCGAGCGGCGGGCGCGGCAGCTCGTAGCCGTGGTCGGACAGCAGCAGGCGCACGTCGTCCACCGACACCACATCGCGCCGGTACACGATCCCGATCTTTTGGTAGCTACCGTCGGAGTAGGTGTGCGGCGACAGGACGCCGTCGTAGCCGCGCAGGCGAGCGACCAACTCGTCGAACGCGTCGACGCTGGCGATCTCCTGGAGCGCGACGACGTCGAGGTCGAGCGACGCGATCAGGTCGGCCACCAGCCTCGGGGTCTGCGGCGTCTTCGGAAAGTTCTCGACGTTCCACGTCGCGACGTCGATCGCGGACGCCGTACCGACCGCCGGTACCAGGTCGGTGCGCGGCGGCGGGTACGGCGGTACCGCGTCGGCGCCGGCGGCGGCATCGACGGCGGCCGAGCGCGGGCTACAGCCGGCGGCGAACCCCGCGAGTCCGGCAATCGCCGCGGCACACCAGGCTCTCATCGGCACGAGCGTAGCAGGTGCGCGGCGCTCGCGCGCAGTCGCGCATGCCGCGCGCGCGGGAAGATCCCCACGGCGCATCGAGTTGTCGCCGGCGCGCACGGTGCAGGTGCGCCGGCGCGGCGCGCCGCCGCCGGGTGCACGTCAGAACGTGTACTGCAGCCCGACCGCCAGCAGCGCGACCGTCTGATTGTACGTCCCGGCGCCGTCCGCGTTGCGGCTCGGCGGCTGTGGCGCGATCGCCTTGCCGTCGCTGTCGCGTGGCCGCGGCGGCGCGGTGCGCTCGAAATAGGCCACGGCCGTCGCGGATATGCTCAGCGCGAGCGCGTCGCCGAGCCACGCGTGGCGCACGCCGAGCGTGCCGATGATCTTGTTCATGTCCATCAGCGCCGGATCGATCGTCTCGTCCGGCACGGCGTTGCTGTCGAAGCCGATCCCGGCGAACGTCTCGAATGCGGGGGCCAGCCAATACGACGCGCCCGCGCGCACGCCGAACGAGTCGTGGTAGTCGCGCGGGACGTTGACGATGATGCCCGAGCCGCCGGCCGCCGTGTCCACCGAGCCGTCCGGGTTGAGCGCGCACTTGCGGTTTTCGTCCGCGAGGTCGAGCAGGCACTGCTTGTCGAACACGCTCCACCGCTGGTAGTCGCCCGCGAGCCGCAACTCGACGTCCGGCGCGGCGCGCCAGCGGACGCCGGCGCGGACGATGTCGGGCAGGCTGTGGCGGAGTTCCACGTCGCTCTCGGTGACCGGGCCGTTGCCGAACTTGTTGACCAGGGTCCCCTCGAGGCCGTGTTCGCCGAAGCCGGGCTGGCTCTGGTACGACACGCCGATCGCGAGCGCGTCGGTCGGCTGCCACAACACGCCGGCGCCGATGGACGCCGTCGTGCCCGACACGTCGACCAGCGTGCGGCCCTCGACGATGCTGCCGTCGGCGGCGACCAGGTCGTCGGTGCCGAACACGTTGCGTGCGCGGACCGTCTCGATCGCCTCGCGGACGAGGTTGAGGCCGGCGCCGACGCTCACGCCCGCCCGCTCGAACCGGTACGCGCCGGCGAGGGTCACGTACAGGGCGGTTTGCGTGCCGTCGATGCTCGCCCAGCGCTGGACGCCGTCGACCGCCCCCGGGTATTGCGCGTTGCCCTCGAAGCCGTCGTTCTTGTCCCAGGTCGCGCTGCCGCCAAACGGGACGTACGCGCCGAGTCCGACGCCCAGGTTGCGCACGCCGAAATCGGACACGATGCCGACGAACGGCGACACGAGGGCGTTTTGCAGCGTGGCGCGGCCCGCGTTGGCGGCCGTCGCCTCGTCCGGCGTGCCGGTGCCGGGGTTGTCGATCGCTCCCTCCGGGCGGTCGTAGGTCACGGTGCGGTACGCGAACAGCCCTTCGACGTACAGGCGCGTCCCGCTGCCGAGCGCCAACCCGGCCGGGTTGTAGTACAGCGCGGTCGGATGGTCCGTGGCCGGGTGGCCGTGCTCGGAGCCGAACCGCGCGCTCGCGAACCCGCCCGCGACGGCGGCCGACGGCGCCGCAGCGAGTGCAATCCCGACGAGGCAGTGACGAACGATGCGAATAAGTCGTGTCATAGTGCGTCTCGATCCACGTGAGCCGGGGAGCGTGCGCGTGCCCGCTGCACGGGGGACTTCCAGTTACGGGACGATACGTCGACGTGGTATGCGCAATCAAACTGTATTTTTGAGCAAATACTGAAAAAAATGTGGGGCAAACCACTAATGGATGCATCGGCATCCATTTCGGTCACGACGTTCCCTGTTTTGGCCGACGCCCCGGGCAAGACCGCGTACCGCGCGGGCGATCTCTTCGGTTGGCCCGCCGGCCCAGCTCGATGCGGTAGATTGCACGCGGCCGCGTCCCGCGCGCGCCGCCTGACGACGAGGAAGGAACCCCGATGAGCCACAGCCGACTTGCGTGGGCGGCCGCCGCGTGCGCCGCCGCCGTCATCGCCGCCGCGCCTGCACGCGCGGACCAGACCCCGTCGAGCACGATCGCGCAGATCATGGTGCTCGAGCGATCGGACAGCCGCTACCGCGAGTTTCACGGCGCGGTGTGGTTGCAGGTGGACAAGGCGACGTACAACTACCGTTGGGGCGGGCGCCACTGCAACGGCGCGGACCTGTCCGATGCGAGCCTGCGGATGCTGTTCGACGCGTTCCGCGAGCGCTACGTCGTGAGTCTCGACTACACGATCGTGCGCACGAAGGCGCATACCGCCCGCTGCATCACCGGCTTTACCGTCACGCGCTGACGGCGCGGGGGCGCGACCGGCCGGTGCGCGGCCGCTCCCTCGGAACGGAGGGGCCGCTGCCGGCGGTGGCCACAGTCGCGACACGGGGGACCGCGATGAGCCGTGCGGTCCGCTGGTGTGCGATCTCCGCTCTGGCGCGGGGCGCGGCGGCGTGTGGCGCATCGCCGGCCGGCGCGCCCGACTGGTGCCAGCCCGCGCCCGGTCTCGCGCGCGGCGCGCGGGGACACGCGTTCGCGGGCGGTCTCGCGCGCGGCGCACGGGGACACGCGTTCGCGGGCGGTCTCGCGCGCGGCGCGCGGGGACACGGGCCGCGGCGGTCTCGCGCGCGGCGCGCGGACATTCGCGCCGCGGCGGTCACGCGTCGCCGGCGACCGCCGCCAGGATCGGCTCGCCGTAGCGGTCGAGCTTGGCGGGGCCGATGCCGTGGACGCGCGCGAGTTCGTCGCGGGTACGCGGCCGGGCGCGCGCGATCGCGTCGAGGGTGCGGTCGTTGAACACGACGTAGGCGGGCACGGCCTGTTCGCGGGCGAGCCGGCTGCGAAGTTGGCGCAGGCGATTCACGAGGTCGGCGTCGACCGGCGGCGCGTGCGGGTCGGCCGCGGGCGCGGCGGCCGGCGCGCGCCGCCGCCGCGCGGGGGCGGCGGGCAGGCAGGCGACGCCGTCGAGTTCCGCGTCGTCGGCCAGCGCGCGCCGGCCGCGCGCCGTGATCGACACGGTCGGGTAGTCGCCCGCGGACACGGCCACGAGGCCGGCCGCCTCGACGGCGCGCAGCAGGTCGAGGACGCGGCCGGTGGCGACGCCGCGCAGCGCACCGCGCTCGGGTAGGCCTTGCAGGCGCGCGTCGTCGTCGGTGCCGTTGGCCACTTCGGCGATGCGCCGGCGCCCGAACCGGCCGCGCAACGCCGCGACGACGCCGAGCAGCGCGCGCGCCTGCTCGCGCTCGACGTCGGCCAGCGGGCGTGCGGCGCCGAGCCCCTTGCAGTTGTCACACGCGCGGCAGGTCTTTCCCGGGTCGGCCCAGTCCGCGTCGCCGAAGTAATCGAGCATGAACCGGCGGCGGCAGCCGGCCGCGTAGCCGTACTCGACCATCGTGCGCAGCTTCGCGCGCTCGACGTCGGCGCGGCGGCCGAGCGCGTCGACGTCCAGCGGCGCAAACGCGCCGCCGAGTTCCTGTGGCCGCACCGCGCGCACGCCGTCGCCGTCGTCGTGGACGTACCCGTGGCGCTCGAGGATGCGCAGCGCGGCGGCCACGGTGCTGGCGTGCGGCCCGCCGGGCAGCGCGGCGCTCAGCGCGTCGGCGTCGCGGCCGAGCGCGGGCTGGTCGCGGAGCGCCTTCCACGCGGCGCGCAGGGTGTCCGCGGTGGGCAACGACGCCTCGATCAAGAACTCCTGCAGCCGCACGTCGGCGTGGTTGAACAACAGCACGCACTCGGTCCGCTCGCCGTCGCGGCCGCCGCGCCCGGACTCCTGATAGTAGGCCTCGACGCTGCGCGGCAGGTCGGCGTGCACCACGAGGTGGACGTCGCTTTTGTCGACGCCCATGCCGAACGCGTTGGTGGCGACGACCGCGTCGAGGTCGCCGGCCATGAACGCGTCCTGAATGGCCGTGCGGTCGTCGTCGGCGAGCCCCGCGTGGTAGGCGCGCGCGCGCACGCCGGCGCCGGCGAGCGCCTGCGCGTACCGCTCGGCGTTCTTGCGGGTCGCCGCGTATACCAGCGCCACGCCGCTGGCCCGGCGCCGCACGCGGTCGACGATGCGCGCCGCCTTGTCCGCCGCGCCGCCCGCGCGCTCGACCGCGTAGTGCAGATTGGGGCGGTCGAATCCGTGGACGTGCAGCGCCGGGTCGCGGAGATCGAGCTGGGCGACGATGTCGGCGCGGACCTCCGGCGTGGCCGTCGCGGTGAGCGCGATCAACCGCGGCGGCGCGAGCGCGCGCGTCGCCTCGCCGAGCCGCCGGTAGTCGGGGCGGAATTCGTGGCCCCATTCGGAGATGCAGTGCGCCTCGTCGATGGCGACGAGCGCCAGCCGGTCGCCCAACGCGGCGAGCGCGTCGCAAAACCGCGGGCTGCGAAACCGCTCGGGCGCGACGTACACCAGCGTGTGGGCGCCGCAGCGGATGCCCTCGAGGAGATCGGCCTGTTCGGCGGCCGACGCGGCGCTGGTGAGGGCGGCGGCCGCGACGCCGAGCGCGCGCAGCCCGTCGACCTGGTCCTTCATCAGGGCGATCAGCGGCGACACCACCAGCGTGACGGCGCCGCTCGCGCCGAGCAGCACCGCGGGCAGCTGGTAGCACAACGACTTGCCCGCGCCGGTGGGCATCACCGCGACGACCGGGCGACCGCGCAGCACGTCGTCGATGATTTCGCCCTGGCCCGGGCGCAGCGCATCGAAGCCGAAGACGTCGCGCAGGACGCGGTCGCGATCCGTCGCCATCGGGCCACCGTATCAGGGGACGGTGACAGTGATCGCGACGGCCGCGTCGTCGCGCGCACCGGCGTCGTCGCGCGCGCGCGCGATCAACTCCGCCGCCCCGGCCGGCCAGTCGGCGGGCACGGCGACGCGGACGTCCGCCGGCGCGGTGCCGCCCGCCGGCACGGTCACCGCGACCGGCGCGCCGGCGGCCGTGCGGTCCGCCGATGCCAGCTCCGCCGTGACGGCGATGTCGACCGGGACGGCGCCGCGGTTGGCCAGCGTCACGCGCGCGGTCGCGTCGGTGCCCGGCGCGACCTGGGCCGTCGCAGGGACGACGGCGGCCACGGTCACCCATGGCTCGACCACCGTCGCGCGCGTGCCCGCCGGCACGCGCCGCCAGCGGTGGACCGCTCCCGACGGCCAGCGGAACGTGATGACCTCCGCGCGCGGCGCCGCGCCGAGGCCGAGGTGCGCGGCGCGCTCGTGCGTGGCCATGTAGCCGGTCTGCGCGGCGACCTCTCGCACGACCACGGCGCCGCCCGCGAGATCGGCGCGCACCTGCAGGCCGATCCCGTCGGCGGCGGACGCGCGGCCGCGCGGCTGAAGGTGGATCGCACCGCCCGCGGCGGGGGAGTCGTTGCGCCACAGCAGCGCGCGCTCGAGCGTCACCTGCAGCACGTCGAGGTCGCCGTCGCGGTCGTAGTCGCCGACGGCGATCGCGCGGCCCGGGCCGTCGTCGTCGACGCCGGCGGTCGCCGCGACGTCCGCGAACGTCAGCGACGGCCCCTGATGGTGCAGCAGCGCGTTGACCGCGCGGACCGGGTTGGCGATCGACTCGTCCGCCGGGATGTAGCCGTTGGACACGAACAGATCGAGCCAGCCGTCGTCGTCGAAGTCGGCAAACGCCGCCCCCCAGCTCGTCGCGAACAGGTCGGTGAAGCACGCGTCGTGGGTCACGTCGGCGCCTGCGGCATCGGCCCGGTCCACGAAGCCTGCGGGGGTGCGCGCGAGCAGCGGATTGTGGCCGATGTTGGCCAGATAGTAGTCGAGGTCGCCGTCGCGATCGTAGTCGCCGGGGGCGATCGCCATGCAATAGATCGCGACGTCGGCCGCCTCGTCCGCCGCGACCTCGGCGAACGCGCCGGCTCCGTCGTTGCGATACAGCCGGTTGGGCTCGATGAATGCGCCGAAGTCGTTGCACACCATCAGGTCCGCGTCGCCGTCGCCGTCGTAGTCGGTCCACGCGACCGCGAGCGTCGTCCCGGCGCCGGCGGTGCCGGTGATCGCGGTGACGTCCTCGAACGTGCCGTCGCCGCGGTTGCGGTACAGCCGGTTCGGCTCGGGGACGTGGGTCGGAAACTGGACCTCGCGGACGTAGTTGCCGACGTACAGGTCGAGCCAGCCGTCGCCGTCGAAGTCGCCGAACGCCGCCGCGGTGGTCCACGCACCGTCGCCTGCGACGCCGGCGGCGGCCGTCACGTCGACGAACGCGCCGGTGCCGTCGTTGGCCAGCAGCCGGTTCGGTCCCCAGCGCATCAAGAACAGGTCCACGTCCCCGTCGTTGTCGTAGTCCGCGGCGGCGGCGGCCATGAACGGGGCGCCCGCGGCGGCGGCGGCCAGACCCGCGCTGGCGGTGACGTCGGCGAACGTGCCGTCGCCGCGGTTGCGGTACAGGCGCGGCGGGCCTCCCTCGGCGCCGACGAGCGCGTCGAGCCAGCCGTCGCCGTCGACGTCGGCGAACACCGCGGTCGCGCCGATGCGCTGGGTGAGCGCCGTCGTGCCGGTCCAGTCGATGCCGGCGGCGGCGCTGACCTCGGCGAAACACAGGCCCTCGCTGCACGGCGGTCCGGGCGGCGGTACGCGTTCGCCGGGTTCGCACGTGCCGGCGCGGCAGGTGTCGCCCGCCGTGCACACGCTGCCGTCGTCGCACGCGGTGCCGTCGGGCAGCGGAGGCGCGTCGCACCGGCCGGTGGCCGGATCGCACGTGCCCGCCGCGCGGCACGCCGACGACTCGCACACGACCGGTGCCGTGCCGGCGCACACGCCCGCCGCGCACACGTCGACCTGCGTGCACGCGTCGCCGTCGTCGCAGGGGGTGCCGTCGGCCGCGGTCGCGCACGGCCCGGCGTCCGCTCGGGGAGGGGCGTCGGGGCGCGCGGCGTCGGCGGCCGCGGCGTCGGCGCGCGCGGCGTCCGTCCGCGCGGCGTCCGTCCGCGCGGCATCGGCGCGCGGCGTCGCGTCGATGGCCGCCGCGTCGTGCGCCGGCGGCCGGCTCGGCGGTCCCGCGCAAGCGGCCGCGGCGACCAGGCCGGCGAGCGCGCGAATGCGAGCGTGTCGCCGGCGCGCGGCGACGGACGCGGTCAAAGGTCTCCGAGCCGACCGCCGATGGTGAACCCGAGTTCGGCTCCGAGCGGCAAGTCCGGGCGAAGCCCGCCGCTCTCGACCACCTCGAACGGCCGATCCTGCCGCGCCTCGTCCCAGGTCGCCGGGTGCGTCATCCACATGAAGCCGGCGATCGCGGCGACGAGGTTCGCCTCGCTCGGCGGCGGCCACGACGGATGCAGGTTCGGCCCGATGTCGGGCAACGGCACCGACTCGGACAGGTCCGGTGGAAACGCGATGACCCACTCCCACTGGGTCGTGTGGCCGCCGGGGTCGTCGAGTCGCCAGGTGACGCCGGCCATGCCCATGGTCGCCGTGTCGGTCGGGCCGACGACCGTGAAGTCGAGGTGGGAGTTGGGCCCCGGAAAGTCGAGGAGCGTCGCCTCGGTCACCCGCGCCGGCACCATGGTCCCCAGGTCGAGCGTGACGTCGCGGACGGTGGCGTCCACGTTGCGCGCGGCGAAGCCGAAGCCCGCGGGCGCGTTGGGGTTGCCGTAGACCAGCTGGGCGCGCGGCTGGAGGCGGTCGATCAGCCCGCCGACGATTCGGACCTCGGCGTCGACGTCCTGTCCCCCCTGCACGGGGGTGGGCGCGAGGAAATCGAACGAGTAGTCGAGGCCCCGGCGGTAGATTCCCACCTCCGGCGACAGCCCGGTCACGCCCGGCGGCACGTTGTTCAGCTTCACGCGCACGCGGTCGAAGTCGGTCTGCCAGCCGTTGAGCGCCAGCGGAATGCGGTACGCCAGCACCGTGTCGAGCTGCGCGCCGAGGCGCGCGGAGTAGGCCACCGGATCGCCGGCGTCGTCGCGCGCGACGACGAGGTAGTCGACCGGCGTGAGACCGCGCGTGCACCTTGTGTCCTGGTAGGGGATGCGGTTTTCGCCGGAGGCGAGCGGCACGACCTCGCAGCCGATGCGAAGCTCGTGGTTGACGGCGTCGGGCGCCTCCTCGGCCAGGTTCACGACCAGCTCGCCGAGCTGGTCCCAGCTCGGCTCCGGAACGCGCGGGCCGATTTGGATGGTGTCCAGCGGCTGGACGCCCACCACGGTGTGGAGCACGTAGGTGAAGCTGCCCTCGCCCTCGTCCACCGCCGTCAGTACGGTGACCGAGCCGCCGGGCGCGACCAGCTCGGTGGCTCGCCCGTCTTCGTCCAGCATCCGGGTCGACACGAGCGTTCCGTCCGGCGCGTGAAAGAACACGAGCCGGTTCGGGTCGGCCGTCGCCTGGGCGTCCGGCCCGTAGACGATGACGGTGACGACACCCGGCTCGACGCTGCCGTCGACCGTGCCCGCGTCGGTCGCGTCGTCGTCGTCGTCGCCGGCACCGCCGTCGGGCACGCCGCGGACGGGCGAGCATGCCGCAGCGAGTGCGAGCGCCAGCGCGGCCCATTCGGCCGCACCCCGTGTCGTGTGTCCTCCCCGCATCGCCGCGATTGTACAGTACCCCCGCGTGCGCCGCGTGTGCGCTCGCGCACCTGCCGCCCGCCCCCCGCGTGTGCGCTCGCGCACCTGCCGCC
>RFGE01000346.1 GCA_003696105.1 Deltaproteobacteria bacterium
CGCGTACGGTCCTCGCGGCCCCCTCACGCCGCCGGCGGCGTTGGAGCTCCTCGAAAGGGGGCCCACCCTTACTTCGTCGCTCCGCCTTGCCGTCGACGCGATGTGGCTCGCGATCCTCCGTACGGGACACATGACTCCTCATTTAACCCGCGCCGCCGCCGCACTCGGTCGACTCCGCGTGCCGCGCCGGTTGCTCACTCGGGCCATACCGCGCGCCGGGCCGCGCCGCCCGCGTCGCCCAGTGCCGCTCGCGCCCGCTCCGCCCAGGTGGACTCGGGAGCGGCCCGCTGCGCGCGGTCGAAGTAATCGTTGGCGTAGTCCCGCTCGCCCTTGCGCTGCCATGCAACTCCGAGGTCGTAACAGCGCTCGGCCTCGAGCAGGGGCGGCGGTGCGCCTTCGGCGTCGTGCCACGCCGCTTCGAGTTCGCGGATCGCTTCGTCGACCCGCCCGATCGCGAGCAGCGCGATGCCGCGCGTGTGGCGAAACGCGGGCGCCGCGGGGCGCAGCTCGACGGCACGGTCGGCCGCCGCCAGCGCCGCCGCGGGGTCGCCGCCGGAGCGAGCGAGCGCGTACGCGCGATCGTTGAACCACGCGGCCCGCGCCGGTTCCGGCAACTCGTCCGGCCGAATCGCGGCAAGTCGGCGGAGCGCCGACGCGTAGCGCCCGCGCGCCAGGTCGCACGCGGCGAGCGACACGTCGGCCGACGCGCGAACGTCGGGGTCGAGCGCGAGCCGGCGCAGGACCGCGTAGTACAGCGCGGCGCGCGGCGCGTCGCCCCGGCGAAACGCCCGGTGCGCGGCGCGGGGCAATCCGATCGCCACGGCCGCGACCGCCGACAGCCCACCCAGCGCGGTCAGCGCGGCGGCCAGCCGGCCACCCGCGCGCGCGACCGCGACCGCGGCGAGGAGGGCGGCGGCGACCGCCGCCCGGCGCAACAGGCGTGTCCACACCGGCGCAGGATATGCTAAGACCGAGCGGTCACACACCGGCCGTCGTCGGGACGTGAACCTCACCGCGGTGACCGCGGCGCGCTCACGGCATCGCGGCGCCCCCGGGGCGTTGCCGTGCACCGCCCGGGTCTCCGGTGCACGTCTCGGACCGCGCCATTTTCGCCTGATCGATGTCACCGCCAACCGACAGCCCGCTCGTGCCGCTCCGCCGCCGCCCGACTGCGGCCGCCCCCGAGGCCGCAGCCGCGACCGGCCCGCGGATCTACATCGAGACCTACGGCTGCCAGATGAACGTGGCCGACACCGACTTGATCCGCGGCCTGCTCGGCGACGCGGGCTACCGGCCGGCGACCGACCCGGCGACCGCGGACGTCATCCTGATCAACACGTGTGCCGTCCGCGAACGCGCGGCCGATCGGGTGTTCGCACGCGCGCGCGAGCTGGCCGCCCACAAGCGCCGCCGCCGCCACGTCACGTTGGGCATCATCGGCTGCCTGGCCGAACACCTCAAGGAAGGCATCACCGAGCGCGCGCCCGACGTGGACCTGGTCGTCGGTCCGGACAGCTACCGGCGCCTCCCCGCGCTGCTCGCGGACGCCGGCGACGCCACCGATCCGCTCATCGACGTCCGCCTCGACCGGCGCGAGACGTATGAAGGGTTGTCGGGCGCCTCCGGTGGCGACGGCGTGTCCGGGTTCGTCACGATTCAGCGCGGGTGCGACAAGATGTGCACCTTTTGCGTCGTGCCGCTGGTGCGCGGCCGCGAACGCGGCGTGCCTCCGCGGGAGGTACTGCGCCAGGTGCGCGCGTTCGCCGACGCTGGCTACCGCGAGGTCGTCCTTCTCGGCCAGACCGTCAACTCGTACCGCTACGACGACGTATCGTTCGCCGACTTGCTGCGTGCGGTCGCCCGCGTTCCCGGCATCGAGCGCGTGCGGTTCACGTCGCCGTACCCTGTCGACTTCACCGACGACGTCATCGCCGCCATCGCGCAGGAGCCGACCGTCTGCAAACACGTCCACTTGCCGGTCCAGTCGGGCTCCGATCGGATCTTGGCGTCGATGCGGCGCAACTATACGGTCGCGACGTTCCGCCGCATCGTCGACGCGCTGCGCGCGGCGATCCCCGACATCGCGATCACCACGGACATCCTTACCGGCTACTGCGGTGAAACGGATGCCGACCACGCCGACACGTTGGCGCTGATGCGCGAGGTACGGTTCGACAGCGCGTTCATGTTCCTGTATTCGGAACGCGCGGGCACCTACGCGGCGCGCCGCCTTGCGGACGACGTGCCGCTCGAGGTCAAGAAGGCCCGCCTCCAGCAGATCATCGCGCTACAGGAGCAGATCTCGACCGAGCGGTTCGCCGCGCGTATCGGGCGGATCGAGCGCGTGTTGATCCACGGGCGGTCCAAACGGCGCCCGGATCAGCTCGTCGGCCGCACCGACGGGTTCAAGGCGGTCATCTTGCCCGCCGACGCCGGCCGACCGGGCGACTTCGTCGACGTGCTCATCGAGCGCGCCACGATGGCGACGCTGTTCGGCCGCGTCGTGCCGGCGCGCGCGTGACGAAGCGGTCAGCTCGGCAGCCGCTCGGCCGCCTCGATCGACGCAGCCGTCTCGACGTCCAGCGCGAGCCCGTCGCGCAACCGGTCCAAAAAGGTCCGCTCGTCCGGCGCGAACTCGCGGTCGACCATCGCCAGCCTCACCGCGGCGCGATAGATGCCTTCGCGGGCGGAGCGATCCAGCGTCGCAAGGCTCCCCGCGTCGAACGGCACCGGACCGTCCAGGTATGAGAGCGCGGCATCGCGATCGGCGTCGGGCATGTCGGCCATACCGATCAGCTTGCGCATCGCCTGCGCCTCCTGCACCGCCAGCCGCCCGTCGGCCCACGCGAGGCCGGCCCACACGCGGATCACCTCGAGAAACGGGTTGTCTGCCATGTTGTCTCCTCGCGGAACGGTCGGCCGGCCCGAGCCATCCGCGCGGTCCGACGGCGCGGGCGGAAATCGGTTGGCGCGGGCGTCGATCGGATCGCCGACAGTCGACCGGAGCGCGGCATGGCTAAAGCGGCACCTCGACGCCGACGCGCTCGGCGACCAGGCGGCGAATCGTGTCGCGCAGGTCGTCGCCGGCCGCCGTCCGCCACCGGCCGGTCGCGTCGTCGTAGTCGAACTTCCACGCGCTGGCCACCGCGGCCATCCAGATCTGCCGTGCCGCCCGGTGCGTGTTGATCACGACTTTGACGCCGTCGCGCAGTTCGAGCGTGAGCACGCCGTCGGAAGACGACACCTCGACATCATCCGGATCCACGTCCTCGAAGGCGTCCTCGATCGCCCGCAACTCCGCGCGCCCCAACTGGTCGAACCTGGTCTCGTCCATCGGATCGTCCGCTCTTATACTCCGGTTTTTTGTACTATAGAAGGCCTCTCGTGGCCGATACCTCCGACGACAAGGATGCGGTTCCCGAGACGCTCGTGCCGAGCCTCAAATTGAGCGTGCACGCGCTCGCCACCACGGGCGCGCGCGGCGTGAACCCGGCCGAGATCGCCGCGCGCGCGGCCGCGGCCGCCGCGTCGCCGACGACTCCAGCGCGTAAGCTGCGCGGTGCACGCGTCGGCGACGTGGTCGGCGACCGCTACGTCGTCGAGGGCACGCTCGGCCGCGGCGGCATGGGCCGCGTCCTGCGCGTGCGCCACCAGGCGTTGGGCAAGGCGTTCGCGCTCAAGCTCATCAAAGTCCCGATTGCCAACAGCCCGCGCATCCGCGAGATGTTTTACCGCGAGGCGCGACTGGCGTCGGCGCTTTCGCACTTGAATATCTGCTCGGTCGTCGATTTCGGCGAGGACGATGAGTTCGGCCTGTTCATGGTCATGGAACTGCTCGAGGGCAAGACGTTGTTCAAAAAGATCGAGCACGATGGCCGGCTCGCTCCACGCGTCGCGTGCGACGTGATCTGGCAGGTCGCCGACGCGCTTCGTTACATCCATGGCCGCGCGATCATTCACGGCGACATCAAGTCCGAGAATATGTTGCTCACGCGCGCGCCCGATCGGCGCCGCGTAGTCAAGTTGCTCGACTTCGGCCTCGCCCGCGCCGAGGCGGCATTGCGCGGCGCCGGCGGTCGCGTGGAGGGCACGCCCCACTACCTGGCACCGGAGCGCATCCACGGCGATCCGCCGTCGCAACAGAGCGACATCTACGCGCTCGGCATCCTGTTTTATGAGGTGTTGGTCGGCCGACTGCCGTTTACCGGCAGCGTCGAGGACATCTTCCGCGCACATCTCGACGAGCCGGTCCCCCGACCGTCGACCCAGATCGACGAACCGCTCGACGAGCGGGCAGACGAAATCGTGGCGCGCGCGACGGCCAAAGATCCCGCCGACCGTCATCCCGACGTTGCGAGCTTTCTGTACGAGCTGCGCACACTGATGAACATGCTCGGGATCGACACCGGCCGCCGCCGCCCGTCGCGCGAACCGCGCGCCACCGGACCAGCCCCGCTCAAGGACGAGCGTGCCGACGCCGCCGCGGTGGAGACGTTCGAATTCGCGCCGGTACCGCTAGCGTGTGTCACGCCCGAGGGCCGCGTGCGCGTCGCCAACCGCGCGTTTCTCGAGTTCCTCGGCGTCGCCGGGCAAGCCGGCGGCATCGACCTGTCGGACAGCGCGCTGTGTGACGTCTACCCGGCGTTCCTCGACGACTTGCGGCGCACGGCCACGCGCCGTACCCCCACCAAGCGCGTCATCTACCTGTCCGAGGGCGCGGACCGCGTCGTCGAGGTCGCGGTGATCATGACGTCCCCGTCGCCCAGCGAGGCGTCGGTCACGGGCGGCGAGGTCCACGTCGCGTTCCACCCGCTCGCCCGCACGCCGTAGCGCGCGGCCGCCCGTCAGAACGCGAACAGAAGCCCCACGGTGACGTCCACGTTCACCCCGAAGTTCGGGCGGACGCACAGATCCGTTCCGTCGTCCTGCGGCGCGCACGAAAACTCCGAGATCACCGGAATGCCGGCGAGCGCGTTGGCTTCGGCGACGAACTTCATCGGCCCCCCGAGACTCGCCGTGTAGGCGGCGCCGGCGCCGACCAGTAACGGCCCGATCGCAACCGTGTCGGTGTCTTCGGCCGGATTGGACGGATTGGCGAGCTTGACCGTGTTGCGCAACACACCGCCGCCGATCGATGCGCTGATGCCCAGACCGTCGCCGCTTTTCGCAAACGCGCGGCGGTAGCGCACGAGCGCGGCGGGTGCGCCGGTGGAGTGACCGGGGATGTTGGCGCCGACCGGAAATCCGACGCGGAAAGCGAGGGACAAGCTCGACCGCGCATCGAGCAGATAGCCGATCTCCGGCGCGACGTGAAACAGCGCCGGAGCAAAGCAACATCCGACGGACTGCTGGGTCGACTCGGTCTCGCCGGTGACGTAGCCGCCGCCGCTGCCCACCGCGAGATTGACGAAGAACCGCGCCCGCTTCGGGGCGACATCGACCGCCCCGGCCACATCGCCGTCGCGGTCGCTTTCGCGGTCTCCGTCGTCGTCGCGGCGGCTGCCGCCGGCCAACGGGTTTTCGTCGTCGTCGGCGAGCGCGCCGCCACCCGCCGCCGCCCCCGCGCGGATCTCGATGATGTTCGGCGACCCGGCGGACCCCCTGCTGGCAACGACCTTGCCATCGGTGTTGAGCGCCGCGACGTAGTAGTGCATGTACTCGCCGCGCAACTTGTCGCCGGGAATCGTCCCGGTGTAGCTGCACTCGCCGACCTTGGTCATCGGCACCTCGACGAAATCGCTCGCGCTCTCGGGCCGGTAGTACAGCACCACCCTCGCCGCTTTCACATCGGCCGCGACGTGCGCCGTGATCTGCCGGTCGACGCCGGCATCGGCCTCGTCGACGAGGTCGTGCTGCATGCCGGAGACGGATCCGCAGTCGACCGCCGGCCGCACG
>RFGE01000347.1 GCA_003696105.1 Deltaproteobacteria bacterium
CGTGGGCGGCGTCGCGGTGATCCGCGTCGGCGCGGCGACCGAGGTCGAGATGAAGGAGAAGAAGGCGCGCGTCGAGGACGCGATGCACGCGACCCGCGCAGCCGTCGAGGAGGGCATCGTCCCCGGCGGCGGCGTCGCGCTGCTGCGCTGCCTGAAGGCCATCGAGGACCTCAAGCTCGACGACGAAAAGCAGTTCGGCGTCAACATCGTGCGCCGCGCGCTCGAGGAGCCGCTGCGCCAGATCGCGACCAACGGCGGCTATGACGGATCGATCGTCGTCGAGAAGGTCAAAAACGGCGAGGGTGCGTTCGGGTTCAACGCCGCCACCGGCGAGTACGGTGACCTGCTGAACGCCGGCGTGATCGACCCGACCAAGGTCGTCCGCACGGCGCTGCAGAACGCCTCGTCGGTCGCGTCGCTGCTGCTCACGACCGAGGCGCTCATCGCCGAGAAGCCCAAGAAGAAAGAAGACGCTGGCGCCGCCGGGGCCCATGGCCACGGCGGCATGGGCGACATGGGCTTCTAGCAGCCCGCCGTCGCTACGCACGCGACGACCGTCGGAGTGTCGGGGCCGCGCATGGCGCGGCCCCGTTTTTTTCGCGCTCGTCTACCGCGCGCACCGGCGCGCCCCCTGCCGCTTCTCGGCCCGCTGCCGCCGTCGCTTCCCGGTCCGCAGTATCCTCGTGCCGTGCCGGCGGTGTTCCTCGCGCTCGACGACCTAGGCCTCGGCATCCAGTGGTCCGACTGGCTCGAGGCGGGCGGCTACGACGTAGCGTGGTCGCGAACGCCGGCCGGGCCGCCCCCCGAGTCCCTCGACCGGGCGCCGGCGGCCGTGATCCTCGGCGACGCCCCCAACGAGCTGTCGCTCGAGAAGTTCGCGCGCAGCTGGCGCGCCCTCGAGCCGCCCCCGGCCGTCCTCGCGCTGGCGCGCGACGCCGGCGCGGCGCGCGCAGCGGATGCCGTTCGGGCAGTACCGCTCCCCGTTTCGGCCGGCGCGGCCGACGTGTGCGCGCTCGTGCGCCGCGCCATCGACCTGCGGTTCGCGGCAGAGCTGTCGCAGCGGTTCGCGCTGCATGCCCTCGGCGCCGCCGGCGTCGACGCGACGGATCCAGTCGAGCGCATCATCCACGGCGCCCGCGACGCGCCCCTCGACATCGTCCGCGAGGCGCTGCGGCCGCGCGCGTTCGAGTACGTGTCGGCCACTGCGCGCGTCGACGACCTGCGCGCCGCGCGCTTGCTCGACGTGCCGGCGATCGAACTCGCGCTGCGATTGACCGGCGCCATCACCCTGGCGACGGCGATCGACTCGGCCGCCGACCCGGCCCGCTCGGCGCGCACGCTGTGGGCGCTGCTGTGTGCCGGCGCCGCGCGCCTCACCCGCGAGCCTCCCGACCAGACCACGCACGAGCGCCGCGCCGTGTCGCGCGCACGACACCACATACGCGAGCGCCTTCAGCGACTGCGGCGAGGCCGCGCGACCTACTACGACGTGCTCGATGTCCCCCCCGACGCGACGGCCGCCGAGATCGGCGACGCGCGCGCGCGGCTCGCGCTGCGATTTTCGCCGCAGCGGCTGCGCCACCTCGACCTCGGCGACCTCGCGGCAGCCGTCGAGCCGCTGTGGCAGCAGGTCGACAAGGCGACCGCGCGCCTGTCGGATGCCTCCGAGCGCGCGCGCTACAATGCGTGGCTGCTGGCCAAGGGCGTCGATGTCGCGGCGCGCCACCGCGGGCAGCCGATCGACCGATCGGGCGCGGAGGCCGAGTTCGAAGCGGGCCAGCTCGCGCTCGCCCGCGGCGACGTCGCCAAGGCGGTGGCGTTCTTCGCCGCCGCGGCGCGCAAGTACCCCGACCACGTCGACTACGAGTCCTACCTGGCGTGGGCGCGTTACCGCGCGGACATCGACCGCGGCGCCGACCGAACGGCGACGGCGCTGCGCTACCGGACCGAGGTCGAACAGCTCCAGTCGGGGCGTGCGCCGCGACCGCGCGCGCTGCTCGCGCTGGCGCTGCTGTGCGCCGCCTGCCGCGACGACGGAGCCGCCCGCTGGTACCTCGAGGAGGCCCTCGCCATCGATCCGGCGTACGAGCCGGCGCTGCGGCTGCGGGCGCGCATGGGATGACGTCCCGACGACGGGGGCGCGCCGCGCACGCGGATCGGCTCACATTGCATCCCACTGCACTGCCAACGTGATCGACCGTCCCGGTGCAGCCACCGCCTGCCGGATCTCGTAGCGCTCGTCGGTGGCGTTGTCGACGCGCACCGTTGCGAGCAGCCCGGCGCCCAAACGGGCGTAGGCCGCCACGCCCAGCTCCGCGTGGGCCGCCAGCGTCGCGCCGCGGTCGACCTGATCATCTTCGTAACGCACGTGGGCACGCACGCCGCCGCGGCCGACCGCGGCCCCGAGTTCCAGCCACAGCCGGTGCTGCGGCAGGAAGTCCAGCGGCGTGCTGCCGAACCGGGGCGAGTACGCGTCCTGAAACGACCAGCTCGCAACCGCGCGCCATCGCCCGCGCGTGACCGTTGCCCGCGCATCGACGCCGCGCACAACCAGGTCGTCGACGTTGACCAGCTGCATCCGGTCGCCGTCGTAGCGAATCATCCCGTCGGTCGCGCGGACGAACCCGCCGACCCGCGCCGACAGCCCGTCGGCCGGCGCGAGCACCACCGCGAGTTCGGTGAAGGTCGCCATCTCCGGAGCGAGCTCCGCGTTGCCGATGTCCGTGCGGTAGCGCTCCCGGAGGGTCGGCACGCGCCCCTTGCGCGCGCCGGTCCACTCGAGGGTCAGCGGGCGCGCCGGCGTCCACGCGAGCGTCAGCTTGGCCTCGGGCCACGGCGCGTGGCCCAGGCCGATGGGGGTCGCGATCCCGGCGGCCCCGTCGACGCGCACGCCTCCGCGCTCGTACTGCGCCCCGGCCGCAACCTGCGCGACCGTCGACCGCCCCTGCCCCGCGACGGCACCGTCGAGGTCTTCCACTCGCGCTCCCTCGGTGTCCAGGTACGCCGCGCCCACGAGGTGCAACCACGGCGTCTGTGGGCGATTGACAACCAGTCCCGCGCCCGCGCGGTTGGCGTCGATGTGCTCGCCGCGGCGCACGTCGCTCAGCGACGCATCGGCGTAGTAGCGCGAGTCGCGCGCGAGCGCGTGCGCGTAGGCGCGCGCGTGAACGCGCAGCGACCCGGTGTCGATGTCGCCGGACGCGCCGGCGCGCGCCGCTGTCTCCCCGGCGACGACGAGGACGTCCGACGACGCATCGTCCCCCGGTGGCGGCACGAAGCTGCGCCGCTGCGCCGACAGGTCGACCGTGACGCGCCGCTCCAGTTCGCGGCGCCATTCGAACCGCAACGCGGCCGTGAGCGCGCGGCGGCGCTCGTCGAGTTGCTCGCGCGTGCCGTCCGGCATCGCCACGGCGTAGTCGCGCGCGCCGAGTGCGCCGGCCACCGATCCGCGGACTGCCCAGCCGCGGCCGAGACCGGCGCGCGCCGTGGCCGACGCATCCGCGGCAGTCGCCATCGTCCCCTGCCCCCGTGCGCGCAGCATGCGCGCGCCGACCGCGTCGCGCGTGTGCACCTCGACGACGCCGCCCGGCCCACCGGCCCCGTCGATCGGCGACGACGGCGACGTGGCCACGCGAATCTGCTCGATGTCGGTCACCGGGATCGACGACAGATCGAACGTGCCGTAGTACGGCTCGTCGACCGGAATGCCGTCGATTAGGATCTTGACCGCGCCCTTGCGCGCGCCGCGGATGTCGGCCTGCGCACCGCCGCGGCCGAGCGCCCGCACGCGCAACTCCGGCACGTACTCGAGCGCCTCGGCGAGGTCCACGACGCCGAGTTGATCGAGATCCTCGCCGGTGAGCCGCAGTTCGGTGTCCCGGTCGAACTCCTTGTTCGGGCGCTCTCCCCACACCTCGACGACCTCCTCGGCCAGTTCGATCGGCGGCACGCTCTCGTCCGATGACGTTGGCTCGCCGCCCGCCGGCGCGGTGGACCGGGACGCGACCGCCGACTCGCCGTCGGAATCGCCTCCGGCTGCGGGAGTGCCCGCCGCCGCGATCGCGGGAACGGCCCAGACGACGACCGCGGCCCAGCGCGTCATGGCGCCTTGCACAGCCCCATGTTGTTGCACCCGCGCGACGGGGCCTCGCAGTCCTCGTCCCGCATGCACTCGTGCGTGCAGTGAGGGCCGCGGGAGTTGAACTGGAAACACACCAGATCGGCGGCACACCGATCGTCGGCGGGATCGCAGGCATCCATGAACCCGAGACCGCCGCCGTCCGGATTCGCGCCCGCCGCGTCCGCCGACCCGGCGGCGCCCCCGTCCGGCGCGCTGGCGACGCTCGCGTCCGGGCCGGGCGACTCCGTCGCCGCGTCGCCGCAGGCGACCGCGAGTGCCGCGGCGAGCGCCGCCGCGGGCCACCGCAAGCCGACGAACGGCATGTCAGTTGCCTCCGCCGCCGCCTCCTCCGCCGCCGCCTCCGCCACCGTCGAGTTTGTCGTTGACGTTGACGAGGTGGACGGTGTCGGCGCGCGCCAGGACGATGGCGGTCTTGACCGGATTGCCGCCGCCGTTTTGGCCGTCGTTGTCCTGCGGATACGTCGCGGTGAGCGTGTACTGCCCGGGCGGCACGTTCAGGAACGCGACGCGCGCCTTGCCGCCGACCGGAGTCGATACCGTGACCGCCGGGTCGAGATCGCCCAGCGCGCCGACGAAGTACGGCCCGTCGCCCACCGGATTGCCCGCGGCGTCGGTGAGCGAGATGTCGGCGAGCAGCACGCCGTCGCGCGGCGAACCGTCGCCCTTGAGCAGATTGCCTTCGACGTACGCGGTGCCGGGCTGCATGACGACGGCGACCGTCGCATACTGGCGTGCGATGTCGGCTTGTGCGGCCACGTACACATCGCGCGTCATCGGCGTTCCGGAGTACTTGGCGCGCGCGTTGACCGTCGGCAGATAGTTGCCCGCGAGACTGCCCGCGAGCGTGAACAACTGCTCGACCGGAACGCCGTCGAGTGCGTAGGCTCCCGCCGCGTCGCTCGTGGTCGACAGCGGCGGTGTGATCCCTTCGGCGACCACCTCGGCGCCGGCCAGCGGCGTGCCGGCGAAATAGTCCATCACCGTACCGGACACCGCAGCCTGCGGCAGATCGGGGCCCGCGTCGGGGCCACCGGGGTCCGCCCCCGCATCGGCGCCGCCGGCCGGATCGGTCGGGTCGAGCGCACCGCCGACCTCACACGCGGCGGCGCACAGCGCGGCAGTGGACAGGGCGAACAAAACACAGCGTCTCATCGGCAGGGCTCCTCGGATGGCTTCGGGGGGAGTGAGTGGCGGTGTGTCCCCTGACAGAGCAACATCCTTGCCACCAAGGTTCCCTCGCCGCGCCGCGTAGTTACGAATCCGGCCCCTGGGGCCCGAAGCCCCCGGCGGCGGCGCCCTCCCCCGGAGGACGACCCGGGCCGCGCGGCTCGACGACCGCGGCGGGCCCGGCGCGCCGCCGCCCGCTCAGCGTTCGTACAACAGGCCCGCGTAGACCGCCTGGCGCCGAAACCGCAGCGCGTCCGTCGCAAACTCGTTCGACCACAGCCCGTAGCGCGCCTCGGCGGTCCACCCGCCTGCGAGCGGCCGGGCCAGGTGGACGACCAGCCCGTTGCGGTTCTCGTCCTCGATCGATACGCCGGTCTGCGCGTTGACGTCTCGGGCGACCAACAGGCCGTCGACGAACACGTTGTACAGCACGGTGAGCTTCGCCGTCGCCGATACGCCGAACGCCACGTCGGTCGTCACGGCCGCGTCGACTCGATGGCGGACCAGCGACTGCCCGAAGCTGTTCGAGTCGTCCACCTGGAGTTCGTAGCGCGCTGCGTAGACGCGGTCACCGGTGTAGGTCACTTCGATCGACGCGACGTGAAACAGGTCGACCCGACCGAGCGACGGCGCTGGACACGGCGGGTCGCATGCGTCAGTGAGCGCGGCGCCGGCGTAGTCGCGGCGCTCGAGCCGGTACGCTGCCGCAACCTCCACGGAGCTGGCGTCGGCCTCGCCGGCGCTGTCGGAGCGCCACATCTCCGTCGTGTAGCGCGCGCCGTAGTGGTCGGCCCGGTAGTCGAACACGCCGTCGGGCTTGAACGTGAACGCGCGCAGTCCCGCGTGCAGCGCGAACCGGTGGCGCTCCGGCCCGACGAGGACGAGTTCCCCGCGCGCATCGAACGACCGGAAGTTGCGCGCCGTGTCGACTCGATCGTCGCCGATCGCGTCGTAGTAGGAGCCGACGGCGCGCACGATTGCGCGGCGAGACGCCAGCGCCGCGGCGTACGCCCCCCGTGCCGCCACGATCGCCACGTCCTCGTCGGACGGCGTCCGGCCCGCGTCGTCGCGCGCGTCGCCGAAGAACCGCTTGGCACCGGCGAACAGATCGTACGACAGCCGATGGCTCGCGCGCGGCCGCACTCCGCCCCGCACGCGCGCGCCGACGCGCACGAGCGGCGCGGCCTGGACGGCGACGTCCTCGCCGGCGCGCCGCTCGATCCGGTGCACGTTGGTGTCGTACTCCGCGCCGGCCTCGACCTGGACGCGGGTCGGCTCCGCGCGCGCGGGCGTTGCGGCGATCGCCGCGATCGCGGCGGCGGCGACCGCCCACCGCGCACCGGGGCGCCGGCCGACCGGCGCGGCCGGCAGACGCCGCGGCGGCGCGGGGGCCGCGCGGCGACACGACCGGCTCGGGGTGGCCCGGCCACCCGGCGGGCACCGCGGTCGGACGCGCGCCGGCAAAGTCGCCGCGGAACCGACTCCGATCCGTGCTCCGGTCATCGCGCCCGCAGCGCGCGCAGCCGCGCCTCGATCGCGCGGCGCTGGCGCTCGAGCCGCTCGCGGCGGGCGCGCACCTGGTCGCGCGCGCGCCGGGCGGCATCGGCCTTGGCCGCCGGGTCGTCGGCCGCTTCGGCGCGGCGAAGCGCAGCGAGCGTGTCTGCGTCCACGACTTCGACCAGCACGATCGCCGGGTCGGCCGACGAGCCGGGCTCGCCGACCGCCCCCGCGGCGTCGTCGGGATCGGCCTCGGGCGCGCCCGCCCCCACGTCCGCGTTGCCTCCGGCCGCCGTGTCGGCGCCCGCCTGGCGACTGGTCGTGCGCCGCGGCCGGTTGTCGTCGAACAAGTCGGCCTCGTCGGCGCGCGCCCGCTGCTTGCGCAACCGGGCCATCTTCGCGTACCGGAGTTCGCGGCGGGTTAGCAGTCGTTCCTCGCGCTCGAGCCGCCGCGCGGTGTCCTCCAGCAGCTTGGCCTGCGCGCGCAACTCTGCCTCGTCGGCCAACGGATCGATGCGCTCGCTCGGCATGACGATGCGCCGCGCGGGCGGCGCGAGCTTCGCCAGCGCGTCGGCCCTCCAGGCGGCCAGCGCCCGCCGCCGCGGCTCCGGAGGCGCCGCGGCGAGTTCGGCGTCGATCGCGCGCACGAGCGCGCGGCGCACCTCGCGCAGCCGCCGATCGACCGCACGCACCGCCGCGTCGATCGCCGACAGCCGCTGCGCGATGGCGCGCGCGTCAGCCAGAGCGCGGCGCAAAGACCGGTCCCGCCGCCACGACGACCGCTTGCGCTTGAGCGCGTCCACCTGGGCGACCGCGCGGGCCAGTTCCGCTTCCCGTTGCGCCTTGTCGCGGGCATACCGCGCGCGCTCGGCCTCGAGCTGTGCGACCTGGGCGCGCAGGTCGTCGGCGGGCGCGGCCGCGGCGGGCCGGACGGCCAGCGCGATCGCGGCGGCCGCGAAAACCAACGTGCGGAGCATGGTCTGCGTGGATCTCAAGCAGCTCCCGTGCCAGTCGTTACGCGTGTAAGCTACCTACACTCCTAGTGTACGCAACTCGGCCACCTCGGCCGTCTGCGACCGCGCGGCGCACGCGCCTCAGATTTTCGAGACGTCGCGCCAGCCGTCACGAGATGCCGTACTTGTCGAGCTTGTAATACAGCGCCGACGTCTTGATGCCGAGCAGCCGCGCCGTCTCCGTCTTGACGCCCTTGGCCTTTGCGTACGCCTTGAGGATGAGCTGGCGCTCGAGGTCCTCGAGGATCTCCGGCAGCGACATCTTTTCGGGGACGTCGAGTCGGTCGCCGTCCCCGGCGCTCTGCAAGAACGCCGGCAGCGCCGCGACCGAGATCGCGTCGCCCTCCGCGAACACGAGCGCCTGTTCGACGGCGTTTTCCAGCTCGCGCACGTTGCCGGGCCAGCGATACGCCATCATCCGACCCAGCGCGTCGTCGGCGATCGCGCGCACGCGCGGGTTGGTGCGCGGCGCCAGCTTTGCGATGAAGTGCTCGACCAGCAGCGGTATGTCGTCGCGGCGCTCGCGCAGCGGCGGCACGTGGATCGGCACCACGTTCAGCCGGTAAAACAGGTCCTCGCGAAAGCGACCGGCGTCCACCTCCGCGCGCAGATCCTTGTTGGTCGCGGCGACGATGCGCACGTCGACGCGCACGGTGCGCTCGCCGCCGACCCGCTCGAACTCCTTTTCCTGCAGCGCGCGCAACAGCTTGACCTGCATCGCCGGCGTGATGTCGCCGATCTCGTCGAGAAACAGCGTCCCGCGGTCGGCCAGTTCGAATCGGCCGAGCTTCTGGCGCACCGCGCCGGTGAACGCGCCGCGCTCGTGGCCGAACAGCTCCGACTCGAGCAACGTCTCCGCGATCGCCGCGCAGTTCATCTTGATGAACGGAGCCTCGCGGCGGCGCGACAGCCGGTGGATCGCGCGCGCCACGAGTTCCTTGCCGGTGCCGCTTTCGCCGGTGATGAGCACCGCCGAATCCGTCGGCGCCACCTTTTCGATCGCGCGCGCGACCGCGCGCATCGGCGCCGACGCGCCGACCAGTTCCGCGAGCGCATAGCGCCCCTCGGCCTCGTCGCGCAGGTAGTCGCGGTGCGCCTCGGCGCGGCGGCGGGCGCGGCGCGCCTCGGCCAGTTCAAGCGCGCGCTCGACCTTGAGCCGGACGACCTCGGGTGCGAACGGCTTGGTCAAAAAGTCAAACGCATCCAGCTTCATGCACTCGACGGCCGTCTCGACCGTGCCGTACGCGGTGATGATCATCGTCGGAACGTCCGGGTTGAGTTCGCGCACGCGGCGCAGCACCTCGACACCGTCGACGCCGTCCATCTTGAGGTCGGTGATGACGAAGTCGATGTCGCCGCGGCGCTCGAATTCGGCCAGCCCCTCGGCGCCGCCCGCCGCCACGACCGCGGTGTGGCCCAACTTCTCCACCGTGTGGCGCAGGCCCTCTCGAATCGTGTCGTTGTCGTCGATGATCAGAACGGTTCCCATCGCAACCTCTCATGCCGTCCGCGGCGCCGCGGTGCCGCCGTCGACCGCCGGCAACGTCAGGCAGAATACCGTGCGCTCGTCCGCGGCGTTGCGCACCTCGATCGTACCGCCCGCCTCCTCGACGATTTCGCGCGCGAACGCCAACCCGAGGCCAGTTCCCTTTTCCTTGGTGGTGAAAAACGGCTCGAACATGCGCGCCATCACGTCCTCCGGGATTGGCTCGCGCGCGCTGTTCCACACTTCCACCACCACCGCGTCGCCCCGACGCCGAGCGCGCAGGCCGGCGCGCCCGGAGCTCGCCTGTACCGCGTTGCGCACCAGGTTCATGAGCGCCCGCTTGATCTGGTTGCGGTCGGCCCGACACATGGCGCCGTCGACGTCGACGTCGACCTCGACGCCCGCGCGCGACGCCTCCGCGCGCACCGCGTCGGCCACTTCGGCGCCCACCGCGGCCAGATCGACCGGCTCCGGCTGCGGTGCCGGCCGCCGTGCGTACGCGAGAAAGTCGCCGACGACCGCCTCGAGGTGGTCGAGTTCGGTGTCGATCCGATCGACGTGCGCGCGCAACCTTGCGTCGCCGGCCAGCTCGTCGCGCAGGATGCCGGCGAACAACTTGATCCCGCCGAGCGGGTTGCGCACCTCGTGCGCGATTCCCGACAGCATCATCTGCATCCGCTCGTCGCGCGCGCGCAAGCCTCGGCGCATGTCCTCCATCGTTCGCGCCAGCAGGCCGATCTCGTCGGACGCCGGCACGTCGATCGCGGTCGCCAGATCGCCGCGGCCGATCCGCTCGGCCGCCGCCGCCAGCCGGCGCACCGGCCGCGTGATGCGCGTCGCGACCACGACCGATACCAGCAACCCGAGCACCGCGAACGCCGCGCCGTAGCCGATCAGCGTGCGGCGCAGGTCGGCCAGCCGATCGAAGTAGGTCGCCGGCGCATCGACTCCGACCGCCAGCGCCGCGCCGGCGTCGGCCGCCGCGGCGCGCGCGTAGCCCGCCTTGTACAGCCGGCCGTCACGCCCCTCGAACAACACGGACGCCACGGGTCCACCGCCCGCGAACACCCGCGCCAGTTCGGCCGCGTCCTCGCGCAGTTGGTAGTACGTCGCACCGATCGGCACGCCGTCGTCCGTGTCGCACACCGACGTGTGCCGTTGGGTGAATGCGTAGATGCGCGCCACGCCGGTCGCGCGCCGGACCGCGTCGAGCCGTGCGCGGCATTGCTGAAAGCGCACGTCGTCCTCCATGCCCGGCTCGAGCCGCGCCAGGCTCGGGTCGCGCAACTCGGTGGCCGCCGCCGCCGCGATCGCCGCGAGGCGGCTGCCGAGTTCCGCGTCGAGGTTGTCCCGCGCCGTCTCGTACGCGACGAACGCGAACACCGCGAACAGCGCCGCGGCCGGCGCGACGAACGCGAAGAGGAGCTTGACGAGGATCGTCGGCCGCGGCCGCCGTGCGGGCACGCCGTCAGTCTACCCCGCGCTCCGACCGCCGCCGCGGCCACCGCGTCAGGGAAACACCGGCGGGGCGTCGAGGCCGTCGGTCTCGGGCCAGCCGCGGGCGGCGTTGAGGCACTGCACCGCCTGGCCGGATGCGCCCTTGCCGAGGTTGTCGATCGCGCACATGGCCAGGACGCGGCCGGCGCGCCGGTCGACGCACACGTTGACGTGGGCGCGGTTCGAGCCGCGCACGTGGGCGGTGTCGGGCACGCGGCCGGCGGGCAAGACGGTGATGAACGGCTCCGCCGCGTAGGCCGCGTCGACGGCGGCGCGATAGTCGGCCTCCGGGCGGTCGCGCTCGGTCGGCACCGCGTACACGCACGTGAAGATGCCGCGCGACATCGGCACCAGATGCGGGGTGAACACGATCCGCGGCGCGCCACCGGCGATCGCGGCCAGCTCCTGTTCGATCTCCGGGATATGGCGATGCGCGCCGCCGACCTTGTAGGCGCGGATGCCCTCGCCGGCCTCGGGGAGGTGAGTCGCGAGGCCGGGTTCGCGGCCGGCGCCGCTGGCGCCGCTCTTGGCGTCGACGATCAGGTCGTCGCCGCGCACGAGCCCCGCGGCGAGCAGCGGAGCGATCGCCAGCAGCGCGCTGGTCGGGTAGCAGCCCGGCGCGGCGATGAGTGCGGCGCCGCGCAGGCGATCGCGGTACCGCTCGGGCAGACCGTAGACCGCGCCGCCGATCAGCTCGGGATGCGGGTGCGGGCCGTACCACTCGGCGTAGGCGGCCGGATCGCGCAGCCGGAAGTCGGCCGACAGATCCACGACCGCCACGCCGCGCTCGCGCAGAGCCGCCACGATCGGCGCGCTCGCGCCGTGCGGCAGCGCGCACAACGCCACCTCGGCGCGCGCGGCGACCTCCGCCGCGTCGAACGGCTCGACCGTCCGGTCCACGACGCCCGCGAGGTGCGGGAAGACGTCGGCGATCCGCTCGCCGGCCGACCGCCGCGCGCACACCGCGGCGACTTCGACGCGCGGGTGGCGCAACAGGATGCGCAGCAGTTCGGCGCCGGTGTACCCGGACCCGCCGACGATGGCGACCGGCACCCGCGACACGGCCGACCGTTAGCGCTTCGAGAACTGGAAGCGCGCGCGCGCGCCCTTCATGCCGTACTTCTTGCGCTCCTTCTTGCGCGGGTCGCGCGTGACGAAACCGGCCTGCTTCAGCGGCGGGCGGTACGCCGGGTCGACCGCGCACAGCGCGCGGGTGATGCCGTGGCGCAGCGCGCCGGCCTGCGCGGCCGGCCCACCGCCGCGCACGGTCGCGTACACGTCGAACTTGCCGAGGGTGTCGGTGAGTTCGAACGCCTGGCGGATGACCATGCGCGCGGTCGCGCGGTCGAAGTAATCCTCGTCGCTGCGGCCGTTGATCTCAAAGTTGCCGCTGCCCGGGCTCAACCAGACCCGCGCCACCGCCGTCTTGCGGCGCCCGGTTGCGTACGTCCTGTTGTCAGTCGCCATGTCGATCGCCTCGTGTGCCTGTCCGCCTACAGCGCGAGCGGCTGCGGCTTCTGCGCCTGATGGTGGTGCTCGGTGCCCGCGTAGATTTTCAGCTTCTTGAGCATCTTGCGGCCGAGCCGGTTCTTCGGAAGCATGCCCCACACCGCCTCGCGCACGATGCGGTCGGGGTGCGTGTCGCGCATGCGCGCCGCGCTGGTCGTCTTGAGTCCGCCCGGGTACAGCGAGTGGCGGTAGTAGTTCTTCGCCGACCACTTGTTACCGGTGAGCTTGACCTTGTCGGCGTTGAGGACGATGACGAAGTCGCCGCAGTCGACGTGAGGCGTGTAGGTGGGCTTGTGCTTGCCGCGGAGCACGCTGGCGATCTTCGAGGCGGCGCGGCCGAGCACCTGGCCCTCGAGGTCCACCACGTACCAGCCGCGTTGGGCGTCGGCGGCTTCCTTGGTGAGTTGGCTTGTCTTCTGCGGCTTGTGCATGGGGATGCGTCCTACCATGAGTTGCGCCCGACCGGGGCGAAAACACCTGTGCGTCCGGCCGGTTGCGAGCGTTGGCACGGGGCCGAAGCCCCTGGTTTCACGCGGGATTCCCGCTGTAAAGCCGGGATCTTCTACAGGAACGCCCCGAGCGTGTCAACCCCGCACGCGGGATCGCCCCCGGCGGGTCGTCCGCCCGCGCGCGCAGGCGCGGCGCGGCGGAGGCGCTGGGTCGGCCCGAGGCGGTGAGGAGCACCGGAGGCTGAGGGTGCAGGGACCGCGCACGTGGTGTGCCGCATTCGGGGACGGCCCCTACAGCCCGATGTACCCGCCGAACCCGGTCGGCGGCGAAGACTGCATCTCCTGCTGAATCTCGGTCGTCGTGCCCGTGTCCTCGTCGGTGAGCTCCGCGGTCAACGTCTGCGTGCCCTCCTGCTCGAACGTGTACTCGATCGACTCGCCGGTGCCGAGCCAGTTGCCCATGTCGTCGTACCAGTCGACCTGCTCGGCCTCGGCGGCGCCATCCCCGGTGACGAACAGCAGGATCGTGTCCCCGGTCGACGGCTCGTCGGCCCCGACCGGCGAGGACGATAGCCCGCCGCCGGGCGACTCGAGCGTCTGCTGGCCGCCGATGTGCCCGTCCACCATCGGGTTGGTCTGAAGACAGGTCACGTAGACGGTGTCCGAGGCCGACGGACTGCCGCTGGCCGTGTTGAACGCGATCGCCTTGACCTGGCGCGTGCCCGGCTCGGCGCAGGCGTACGCGAACGCCGCGGTCGTCGCGGTGCCGTCGAACGGTTCATCCGTCTCCAACAGCACGCCGTCGACGTACCAGTTGAGCTGGTAGGTCGGCTGGTTGGCCGCGAATGCCTGGCACCGCGCGGTGACCGGCTCGCCGGAACCATACTCGGTCGCCCAGTGGGTCACCGCGGCGTCGAAGGCCCAATTCGAGCCGACGAGCGACGGCGTCACGGCGAAGCCCCAGCACGGCGTCACGATCGTCGATCCCTGGACGTCCTGGACGTCCATGTCGAACTGGAACTGCCCCTGCGCGCCGGCGTCGTCCGTCACCGTGACCGTGATGGTCCGCATGCCGGGAGTGTCGAACTGGAACGCGACCGGATCGTTGACGACGTCCCGCGTGGTGCCGATCGCTCCGTCCACGTCCGATTCGACGTGGACGCGGCAACAGTTGATCCCCTGCTCGGGGTCGTACGTGCGCACGCGGAACGTACCCGGCGCCCCGGCGTACACCGCGATGCCGCCGGGCGACGACGCGTTCATGTTCGCCACGAACACGTTCTGGATCATCGGCTCCGCGTTGGGCGCGGTCGCGAGCGTCCACTGCGTGTCGAACAGGTCGATGTCCCAGCTCTGGTTCCACACGATCAGATCGAGTTCGACGAACGCGCGGCCGTCGACCCCCGCGTACAGCTCCCACAGCGGGTCGCGCGGGCTCTCGGCGTCGAGCGCGACGTAGGCGCCGACGTCCAGCCCGACCCCGGTGACGCCGTACAGCAGCAGGCTGCCGCGCACGCCGAGGCGGCCTTCTGCGTGCAGCGTGCCGCTGACCGTCACCGGGTCAGAGTCGAAGGACTGCGTCACGTCGTTGATGGGCGAGAACGCGCCGTTGTCGAACTTGACGCCGACGTCGAACGAGTAGCTCTGGTCGACGTGGTATTGGAACGAACCCGACGCATCCGCCTCGACCGTGAGTTGGACCGCCACCTTCGGCGTGAGGACGATGACGCCGATCGGAATCGCCGCGAACTTCGCGCTGAACAAGGTGTAGGTGCGGCTTCCTTCCCAGTTGACGTCGCCGGAGATCGACAGATCGGCCGACTCGTCGAACGAGAACTTGGCTCGGAAGAACGGATCGCTGCACAGGGTGCCGCGGCACGCGAAGCGGACCGACAACCCGGCGCCCAGGTCGAGCGTGCCGTCGACCACGAGTTGGTCGTCGACCGTGCCGACCTTGTCTCCGTCCGCGTCGTGCACGATCTTGTGGATCTGGATCTGCGGAATCGGCAGCAGGTCGAGCCTGACCGGCCACGTCGCGCGCGCCTGCGTGATCGTCACGCCGTCGGTGAGCGGCTCGAGCGCGACGACGTCGGCCGCGGTCAAGGTGCGGTCGAAGGTGAACTCGCCGTCTTCGACCAGCTCGCCGAGCGCCGCCGGCCGCGTGGCGACGACGGTGTTGTCTCCCTCGGAACGCACGTCGGTCACGACGCGCAGAAACCCGTTGGCGAGCCGCCGGAACGGCTTGGCGACCAGCACGTCGCCCGGCGCGATCTCGTCGAGGATCGGCGCGCCCGGCTCGAACACGAGTTCGCCGTGGCGCACGTCGGCGATGCGCGCCAGGTCGTACGGGTACAGCTTGTGGACGCGGTCGCGATAGCGGCCGGCGAACCCCGGGTTGATCTCGCGATCCGACAACACCGCGGGCAGCCCGAGCACGTAGATCGGCAGCGGACCGGCCTCCTGCGACCAGTGCACGAGCCCGCGGCCGAGGTACAGCGTGCCGATGTGCGTGTCGATGCTGCGCCCCTCGACGTCGGTCGGCGCGGTGCCCGCGGCGAGCCCGCCCGCGCACGGGTTGCCGCGGATGCGGCTTGCCATCATGATCGCCGGCACATCGGCGCCGGTGCGGGCACGGGTGAGGTTGACCGCTCCGTAGTAGGCGTTGGGCCGGCAGGCGACGAGAAACGTCCCCCTCGCGCCGTCGATGTCGAACGCGACCGGATCCGGCAGGGTCGGCAGCGTTGCGTCGGGGGCGACCGCGAGGAACGCCCAGCTCAGCGCGCCGACGAAGCTGCCGTCGGCGTCCGTCTCGGGCGCCATCGCCAGGCCCCGCAAGACGGTCTGGCCGCCCCAGTCGAGCACCTGCGCCCGGAGGATCATCGGGCCGGAGAAGTCCACCGAGCCAACGGTGCGGTCGGCGCTCAGCAGGACGCCGCGAAACGGCGCGCCCGACTTCGTGTGCCCCTCGAACTCGAGCACGATCGGCCGCGGCGTGTTCGCCGGCGCCGGCAGCGCCTCGGGCGGCTCGTCGATCGACGACAGCACCGTGAGCGTCACCTCGGCGTCGATGTTGCCGTCTTCGTCGGCCCCGCCGGCCAGCTCGTCGACGCCGTTCGGCGGCGGCTCGGTGCCCTCCTGCGAGCCGGAGCACGCGGCGCCGAGCCCGAGCGCCGCGGCGACCGCGAGACTCCCCGTTCGCCATCCCAAGAGCGCGCGCTTCGATCGATTCATGGTCCCCCGTACGATGTGGAACGTTGGCGTGAATGACCAGAATAGGGCGGCCATCCGGGCCGGGTCAACCGCCGATTCGGCGGCCGGCACGCCCGCCGGCCGGCGCGGTCGACTATGCTCGGCGGGTATGCGACACGCCGCGAACCCGACCGCGCCCGGCCGCATCCGGGGGTCGCGCGCGCCGCGGGCCGCGGCCGCGCTCGCCGCGGTGGCGGCCGCGTGCTCGGGCGGCGGCACGCCGGACGCCGACCGGCCGGACGCGATGGAAGTGGCCGGTCTGGTGGAGATCGGCACCGGAACGACCGCGTGGCAGCCGCTGGCCGACGGCGCCGAGCTGCCGATCGAGGCGGGCCCGCAGGGCGGCCACCACTTCATCGTGCACGCGCGCGCGCGCGACATCCTGCCCGGCGACCCGAGCCAGCCGGGGCTGGCCGACAACCCGCTCACCCGGTTCGAGGCGTGGACCACCGGCGATGCGCCGCGCCAGGTCGACATGGGCGTGAGCGAGTACCAGGTCGGCTACGAGGACGGCGGCGACGGCTACCTGTACCTCACCAGCGGGCGGCTGCTGTTCCTCACCGAGAGCGAGGTCGAGGGGCTGTACGGCCAGCCGGTGCGCCTCACGGTGCACGTGCGCGACGCCGCCGGCACGGCGTCGCGCGACGCGGCGGTGGTGACCGCCGTCCGGCCGCCGGCGCCGTAAATGAGGAATCACGCATCGCGTACGGTCCTCGCGGCGCCCTCACGCCGACGGCGGCGTTGGAGCTCGTCGAAAGGGGGTCCACCCTTCCTTCGTCGCTCCGCCTTTCCGTCGACGCGATGTGGCTCGCGACCTTCCTGCGTGACACGTGATTCCTCATTTAGGCGGCTGCAGCGCATAGCCGCTGGCTGCGGTCGCGATCTGCGGGCGATCTGCGGCGTACGTCCTCGCGCGCACCGGTACCGTAGGTGTAGTTGCGCCCTCGTGCGCTGCGGGCGTGCGCCGAACCTCGCCTCTCGCAACCTCGCTGGCGCGCCGACACGCAACCGCCTCCGAGCCGGTGTATCGTGACGGCACCGCGCCGTGACCGAGCCACCCGCCATCGCGCCGTCCGACTGCACGGTACTGGTCGCCGACGATCAGGCCCGCGCGCGCGCGCAGGTCGCCGCGCTGTTGGCCGAGCGCGGCTACCGCGTGTTGCTGGCACACGACGGCGCGCAGGCGGTGCAGATGGCCAAGCGCGAGGCGCCGGACGTCGCGATCGTCGACGTGGTGATGCCCCACACCGACGGCCTCGACGTGGTGCGCCGCCTGCGCGCCGACGACCGCGTGCCGTACATCCCCGTGCTGCTGCTGTCGTCGTCGGACGCGCCGCCCGACCGCGTCGCCGGACTGCGCGCCGGCGCGGACGACTTCCTCGGCAAGCCGTATCACGACGAGGAACTGGTCGCGCGGGTCGAGGCGCTGGCCCGCGTCGGCCGGCTGGTGCGAGCGGCCCGCCGACCGCCCGGCGGCGGCGACCGCGATCCGGTCACGGGCCTGCGGACCGCCGCCTACCTGACCGAGCGCGTCCGAGCCGAGTTCGAGCGCGCCGGCCGCCACGCCGAGCCGCTGTCGCTGATGCTGCTGGACATCGACGCCGGCGGCGCGGGCGCCGCCGCGGACCGCGCGCTCGCCGCCGCCGCCGACGCGCTGCGCGGCGAGGCGCGCGCGATGGACGTGGTGGCGCGCGCCGACGGCGCCGCGTTCGCGGTGGTGCTGCCGAACACCCACTTCGCCGGCGCGCTGGCCACCGCCGAGCGGCTGTGGCGCACGCTCGCCGCCGCGGGCTGGCCTCCGTGGATCGGCGCCGCGTGCTACCCGGGCGCCGCGACCCGCACCGCCCAGCAGCTGGTGTCCGCCGCGCGGTCCGCGCTCGCCCGCGCGCGCGCCGACGGCCCGGCGAGGGTGTGCCTGGTCCAGCACGAGGCGTACATCTTCCAGCCCGAGTGAAGTACGCTGCGCCGCATGAGCCGCGTCGGTTTCCTGCCGCGACCCGACCGCCAACCGCCGGGGCCGCTGTTCGACGAACTGGTCGCGTGGGTCCGCAGCCACGGCCACGAGGCGGTGGTCACCGAGGAGGACGGCCTGTCGCCGGCCGGCGCGCGCGTGGTGCCCGAGGCGGAGCTGGGCGCATCCATCGACCTCGGCGTCGTGCTGGGCGGCGACGGGTCGATGCTGCGCGCCGCGCACCTTCTGGCCGACCACTTCGTCCCCGTGCTCGGCATCAACCTCGGCAGCCTGGGGTTTCTCAGCCCGTTCGACCCGAGCGACGCGACCGCCGCGCTCGACGCGGCGTTGGCCGGAGCGTTGCCGATCGTCGAGCGAATGCGCATGGAAGTGACGCTCGAGCAGTGCGACGGGAACCGCCGGACGCGGCGGGGACTCAACGAGGCGGTGGTCCACCAGGGCACCGTCGCGCGCCTGGTCGAACTGGAGGCGCGCGTCGACGGCATGCTGGTCACCGAGTACAGCGCGGACGGCCTGATCGTCGCGACGCCGACCGGCTCGACCGCGTACAACCTCGCCGCCGGCGGGCCGATCATCATGCCCGGGCTCGGCGCGCTCGCGCTCACGCCGATCTGCGCGCACGCGCTCACCAACCGGCCGCTCGTCGTCCCCGAGACCTCGATCATCACGATCGTCCTGCCCCGCCAGGCCGCCGGCGACGACGTGGTGCTCACGGTCGACGGCAACTGGGTCCATCCGATCCGCCCCGGCGACCGCGTCACGATCAAAGCGGCCGATCGGCCGTTCCGCGTGTTCGCCTCCGACAAGCCCTACTTCGACATCCTGCGGGAGAAGCTCCACTGGGGCGCGCGCACCCGCTAGCAACCGCCATGCTCCGACACCTCCGCGTCACCAACTTCGCGATCCTGTCCGACGTCTCGCTCGACTTCAGCGACGGATTCAACGTGCTCACCGGCGAGACCGGAGCCGGCAAATCGCTCATCGTCGAGGCGGTCAACCTGCTGCGCGGCGGCCGCGCGAGCGCCGACATTCCGCGCAAGGGCGCCGACGAGGCGGTGGTCGAGGCGATCGTCGAGGTGCCCGACGATTTGGCGCCGCGGGTCGACGCGCTGGTCGACGCGGCCGGGCTGCCGCGCGAACCGGAGCTGCTGATCCGGCGCGTCGTCCAGCGCGGCGGCCGCAGCCGCACCTACGTCAACGGCGCGCTCACCACCGCGTCGCGCCTCGCGGACATCGCGTCGGTGCTGATCGACCTGTCCGGCCAGCACCAACACCAAGGGCTGGTCGACGCGAACCGCCACCGCGACATCCTCGACGCGTTCGCCGGACACGACGAGCTGGTCGCGCGGATGCGCGCGGCGTACGCCGCGCTGGCCGATGCGGACCGCGCGCTGGCCGCGCTGTCCGGCGACGCGGCGTCCATCGAGGAGCGGATGGACTACCTGCGGTTCCAGGTCGACGAGATCGACGCGGTGGCCCCGGTCCCCGGCGAGGACGAGGAACTCGAGCGCGAGCGCGCGCGGCTGCACGCGGTCGACCAGCTGCTCGCGGGCGCGCGCGGCGCCGAGGAGCTGGCCTACTCGGGCGACGGCGCCGCCATCGACCAACTCGCCGCGGCGATCGCGGCGCTGTCGCGTGCGGCCGCGGTGGACGACGCGCTCGACGCCCCCCGCCAGCAGCTCGAGGAGGCGCGGGCGTTGATCGAGGATGCCGCCGCGACCTTGCGCGACTACGCCGAGACGCTCGACGCCGACCCGGCGCGACTCGCGGAGGTCGAGGACCGGCTCGAGGCGCTCGCGCGGCTCAAGCGCAAGCACGGGCCGACGCTCGACGACGTGCTCGCGCGCGCCGGGGAGCTGCGCGCCGAACTCGACGCGCTGGCCAACCGCGACGGCGAATGCGCGCGGCTCGAGCGCGAGCGCCAGCGCGCGCGGGCGGAGGCCGAGGCGATCGCGCGCGAGCTGACCGCGGCGCGGCGCAAGGCCGGGCGCCGGCTCGCGCGCGCGGTCGGCGACGCGCTCGCCCAGCTCGGCATGGCGGACGCCGCGCTCGACGTGCAGATCGCGCCCCGCGACCTCGGTCCCGCCGGCGGCGACCGCGTGGAGCTGCGCCTGGCCGCCAACCCCGGCGAGGAGGCCAAGCCGCTCGCCAAGGTCGCATCCGGCGGCGAGCTGTCGCGCATCATGCTCGCGCTCAAACTCGTGCTGCGCCGCGCCGAGCCGGTGGCGACCTACGTGTTCGACGAGGTCGACGCGGGCATCGGCGGCGCGACCGCCGAGGTCGTCGGCCGCCAGATCCGCCAGATCGCAAACGCCCGGCAGGTGCTGTGCGTCACTCACCTGGCGCAGATCGCCGCGTTCGCCGACACCCACTTCCGGGTGTCGAAGCAGATCGTCGACGGCCGCACCGAAACCGAGGTCGTCCGACTCGATGGCGCGGCGCGAACCGAGGAGATCTCGCGGATGCTGTCCGGTGCGCGCCTCACACGCCGCGCGCGCGCTCACGCCGAGGAGCTGCTGCGCGCGGCGCGCGGCGCGTGATCGACGCCTACGACGTCGGCCGCCGGCGCTTGCGGTGCCACTTGCGCGACGGCGCCTTGTCGGGCCCGCTGCCGCCCGGTGGGCTGCGATCGACCCAGCGATAGCTCTTGGCGCCGGGCGCGCGGAAGTCGATGTGGACGAAGCCGGCGCGCGGGTACAGGCCGATGCCCATGCCGCCGGTATCCAGCGACTCGGCGAACTCGTACAGCTTGCGCGGGCTCACGCCCGGAATGCGGATGTCCATCGCCGACGCGTGGAAGTGGCGGCTCTTTTCGTTGCGTTGGAAACGAAAACCGGACACCAACTCGATGCGACGCCGCCCGAAGTGGTCGTAGATGATCGACAGCACCTCGTACAGGCGCGGGTCGACCGCGCGCTCCTCACGGGTGCGCTTGCAACGAAATGCGTGGTCGAGTGCAGCCAGTGCCTCGTCGTCCAGCGAGCCGTCGTCGCGGTAGATGTGGACCGCCACGTCCTCGCGGAAGTTGACGAGCCACAGGTGGATGTCGCCGCTGGGTTTGGGCAGCGGCTCGGTCCGCAGCCGCGACGCGGCCACGCCGTGGCCCGCGAATACGGGCACCCAGCGACACCGCCGATGTCCGCGCACGCGGCGGCACTCGCGCACGCCGCGCCGCGCGCGCCGCGCCCTGGTCGTGCGCCGCGCCGCGCGCTGCGCCGGCGCCGCGGAGGCGGCGCGCTGCGCGGGGCGAGCCTCGGCCGGCGAGGCCTCCGCGACGACCGTCGCCACCGCGAACGCGGCGGCCGCAGCAAGCTTCGTCCACGTCATGGTCCCGGCTCCGGTTCCGATCCGGCCCAGGCTACGGGGCCGGCGTGTGCGGTGTCAACCTCCCGCCGCCCCACACCGGCGGTGCCGCGGTCACACCGGCGGCAACAGCACCTCGTTGAGCACCGCGTTGACCGGGACGTGGACCAGCTCGAGCCCGATCTTCGCGGCCACGTCGAAGATCCGGTCATCCCGGTAGAATTCGCCGTAACAGATGCGCCGAATGCCCGCGTTGGCACATTGTTTGAAGCAGTTCCAGCACGGACTCGCCGTGACGTAGACGGTCGCGCCTTCGATCATCACGCCGTTTTTCGCGGCCTGGAGGATCGCGTTGGCCTCCGCGTGGATGGTCGCGACGCAGTGGCCGTCCTCCATCATGTGGCCCACGTCGGTGCAGTGGGGCATGCCCCGGATCGACCCGTTGTAGCCGGTCGACAGGATCGTCCGGTCGCGGACGATCACCGCACCGACGAACTTGCGGTGGCAGGTCGACCGCGACGACACCACCTGGGCGATGTGCATGAAGTACTGGTCCCACGGGACGCGTTTGGGCGCGTTTTCGCGTTCGCTCATGGCGGAAACCTACTATAGTCCGTCGCTCCGACGATGGCCGGCAACAACCCCTACAAGGACACGCTCAACCTCCCGCAGACCGAGTTCCCGATGCGCGGCAACCTGGCCGTGCGGGAACCCGAACTCCTCGCGGAATGGACCGCAAACGACTTGTACGGGCGGATTCTGGAGCGGCGCAAGGACGCGCCGACCTACGTGCTGCACGACGGACCGCCGTACGCGAACGGCCACATCCACTACGGCCACATCCTCAACAAGATCCTCAAGGACCTCGTCATCAAGTACCGCACGATGGCCGGCTTCCGCGCGCCGTACGTGCCCGGCTGGGACTGCCACGGCCTGCCGATCGAAAACGCGGTCGACCAGGAACTCGGCGACCGCAAGCGCGACCTGTCCAAGGCCGACATCCGCCGCGCCTGCCGCGACTACGCGCTGCGGTTCATCGACATCCAGCGCGACGAGTTCCGCCGGCTCGGCGTGCTCGGCGCGTGGGACCGGCCCTACCTCACGCTCGATCCCTCCTACGAGGCCGCGATCGTGCGCGGGCTGGCGGCGTTTGCGCGCGGCGGCTACCTGTACCGCGGCAAGAAGCCGGTGTTCTGGTGCGCCCACTGCCGCACGGCGCTGGCCGAGGCGGAGGTCGAGTACGCCGACCACCGGTCGCCGTCGATCTACGTGCGCATGCCGCTGGTCGACTTCGACGCGGCCGCGCTGTCGCCGGCGCTCGCCGGCAAGGCGGTGGCGCTGCCGATCTGGACGACCACGCCGTGGACGCTGCCGGCCAACCTCGCCATCGTGCTGCACCCGCGCGTCGACTACGTCGCGATCCCGGCGCACCGCGACGGCGAGGTCTACCTCGTCGCGCGCGCGCTCGCCGCGGCGTTTTCCGCCGCCGTCGGCCTCCCCGCGCCGGAAGACACCTGGGTGCCGATCGAGCGCGACGCGCTGGCCGCGCTCGAGGGGGCGCGTTACCGCCACCCGTTCATCGATGCCCCCCGCGGCGACGACGACTTCAAGGTGTGGTTTGCCGACTACGTGACCACCGAGCAGGGCACCGGCCTGGTCCACACCGCGCCCGGCCACGGCATCGAGGACTACCACACCGGGATGGCGCACGGCCTCGAACCGTACGCACCGCTCGACGATGCGGGCCGGTTCACCGACGACGTGCCCGAGTTCGCCGGCATGTTCGCCACCGACGCCAACGACCCGATCAAGCAGCTGCTGCGCGAACGCGGCGCACTGCTCAACTCGCCCGACGACTTCATCGACCACAGCTACCCGCATTGTTGGCGGTGCAAGCAACCGATTTTGTACCGCGCGACGGCGCAGTGGTTCATCGGCATCGACCACGACGGCCTGCGCAAACGCGCACTCGAGGAGATCGATCGCACCGAGTGGGTGCCGCCGTGGGGGCGCAACCGCATCTACGGCATGATCGAGAACCGCCCGGACTGGTGCCTGTCGCGCCAGCGCGTGTGGGGGGTGCCGATCCCGGCGTTTTACTGCGACACGTGCGGCCACACCCACGCCGACGCCGACGCGATGGAGCACGTCGCCTCCGTGTTCGAACGCGAGGGCGCCGACGCCTGGTACACGCGCCCCGTCGCCGATCTGCTGCCGCCCGGCACGACGTGTCCGCAATGCGGCGGGTCGTCGTTCTCTCCCGAGCAGGACATCGTCGACGTCTGGTTCGAGTCAGGCGTGTCGTGGCTGGCGGTGTGCGAGCCGAACCCCGACCTGCGCGACATCGACCTGTACCTGGAAGGTTCCGACCAGCACCGCGGCTGGTTCCACTCGGCGCTGCTCACCGGCATCGGCATCAAGGGCAAGGCGCCGTACAAGACGGTGCTCACCCACGGCTTCGTGCTCGACGAGGACGGCAATCCCTACTCCAAGAGCGCGATCGAGCGGGCGCGCCGCGCCGGCAAGAAGGTCAAGTACATCGCGCCCGAACAGGTGATCGCCACCAGCGGCGCCGAGATGTTCCGCCTGTGGGTCGCGTCGACCGAGTTTCGCAACGACATCCCCTACTCGGAGACCATCCTCAAAGGGCTCGGCGACTGGTACCGCAAGTTCCGCAACACCGCGCGGTTTTTGCTCGGCAACCTGTACGACTTCGACCCCGAACGCGACGCCGTGGCGGTCGACGAATTGCTGCCGCTCGACCGGTGGGCGCTCGGCCGCCTGCGCGACGCGGTGGCGCGCTGCCGCCGCGCGTACGACGCGTTCGAATTCCACGTCGTCTACCGCACGCTGGTCGACTACATCGCGGTCGACCTGTCGGCGCGCTACCTCGATGCGATCAAGGACCGCCTGTACACGGACGTCGCCGACGGCCGCCCCCGGCGATCGGCGCAGACGGTCGTCTACGAGGCCGCGCGCGCCCTCGCGCTCGTGAGCGCGCCGATCCTGTGCTTCACCGCCGAGGACATCTGGCGCCACCTGCCCAAGCGCGCGGGCGATCCCGATTCGGTGCACCTGGCCGACATGCCGGCCGGCGCCCGCGCCGACGACGACCCGGTGTGGACGACTCTGCTGGACTACCGCGACGGCGCGTACAAGGCGATCGAGGCGTTCCGCGCGCAGAAGCACAAATCCACCGACGCGCACGTGACGATCACGCCGCGCGCCGCCGACCGCGACGTGCTCGCCGCCCACCTGGCCGAACTCACGGAGCTGCTGATCGTGTCGAAGGTGTCGCTCGCCGACGCGAATGCGGACGAGCCCGCATTCGCCGTCGGCCAGGCGCCCGGCGAGCGCTGCGCGCGCTGCTGGCGGTTCTTCGAGCAGATGTCGGCGAGCCACCCGGACCTGTGCCCGCGTTGCTCGGACGCGGTCGCCGCGCTACACCGATAGGCGCCATGCCTCGCCGCTACAAGATCTTCCTGGCGTTTTGCGCGGCCACGATTGCGCTCGATCAGGTCACCAAACTGTGGGCGCGCCGGCTGCCGACCGACGCGCGCGGCTACGGGATCCCACAGCCGGTGATCGACAACTTCTGGGACTGGCGGCTGTCGTTCAACACCGGCTCCGCGTTCGGCCTGTTCCACTCGGTCGACGGCGCGCGCATCTTCCTGTCGATCGTCGCGGTCGTCGCCGTCGTCGCGATCGTGTGGATGCTCGTCAAGGCGGCCGACGAGCAACGCTGGTTCGTGGTCGCGCTGGGCCTGGTCGCCGGCGGCGCGATCGGCAACCTCATCGACCGCATCGCGTTCGGCAAGGTCACCGACTTCATCGTGTGGAAGTACCACGAGCACGAATGGCCGACGTTCAACATCGCCGACGCGGCGCTGTGCGTCGGCGTCGGGCTGATGTTCCTCAGCGAGTTCAAGAAGGAGGGTCGCGAGCCGGTCGCCGCCGGCGATCCGGCCGACTGACCGGACCGTGCGGCGCCGACCGTTCGACGCCTCGCCCGCGCGCCGCGCTCCCGCGGCCGACCGGCGGCGGATTGCCCTGCCGGAGGTCGCGCGCGCCGGCGCCAACGCGCCGCCATGAAACCGATCCTGTTCGCCCCGTTCGGCGTCGAGTTCCCCGCCTATACGACACTGCTTCTGACCGGCTTTTTGGTCGCGGTCTGGCTGGCCCGTCGCGAAGCCGACCGGGTCGGCCTGCCGGGCGAAAAAATCGTCGACCTTGGGCTGGCCATGCTGGTCGCCGGCATCGCCGGGGCCCGCATCCTGTCGGTCCTCACCGACGGCATGCTGATGGACTTCGTCCACCTGTGCACCGACCCGAAGCTCGTGCGCGCGCGCGATGCACTGGTCGACACGTGCACGGCCGACGCGCAGTGCGGGTTCGACTATCTGTGTGACCTGGCCACCCACCGCTGCTACCCGCCGCGCGACTGCCTCGCGGCGCTCAAGTTCTGGAACGGCGGCCTCACCTACTACGGCGGCCTGATCGCCGCGGTGCCGGCCGGGCTGTACCTCGCGCGCCGGTGGAAGCTCGGCGCGCTGCGAACCGCCGACCTCGTCGCGCCGTATCTGATGATCGGCCTGTTCTTCGGCCGCCTCGGTTGCTTCTTCAACGGATGCTGCTACGGCGCACCGACCGACTCGTGGGTCGGCGTCGTGTTTCCGCCGCACCCGGACCGGCCGCACGTGCCGCTGCACCCGGTCCAGCTGTACGAGGCGGTGGCGGTGCTCGCGATCGCCGCGGTGCTGTACGGCGTGGTGCGGCCGCGCCGCCGCGCCGACGGCGAGGTGTTCGGCTGGATGCTGGCGCTGTACGCCGTGTGGCGGTTCGTCGTCGAGTTCTGGCGCATCGACCAGCGCGGCGGGCTCGGCCCGCTGGCGACGTCCCAGTGGCTGTCGATCCCGCTGGCCACGGCCGGCGGGTGGCTGATTTGGCGAGCCCGCCGCGCATCCGCTACGATCGGCGCGTGAACCGGATCGCCGCGATCGCCGTCGCGCTGGCCGCGTCCGCCGCGTGCGCGGACGAGGCGGGCACGCACCCGCCCGGCGGCGGCGGGGGCGGCGGTACGGGCGGTCGCATCGACGCGGGCGCGGATGCCGGCGCGGGCGAGCCCGACGCGGCGCACGCCGCGGCCATCGCCGGGCGCCTGTGCGAGGCGACCGACCTGCGCGCGCCGACCGCGTGCCCCGCGGGCGCCGACTTCTCCGGCACGGTGGTCGCCAACGCGACCACCGGCGACGCCGCCACCGCGGCGGCCGACGGCCGGTTCGAACTGCCGGCGGCGCCGGGTCTGCGCGCCGCCACCTTGCGGCTCGCGCCGGGAGACGCGGTGTACCGCGCGTCGCTGGCGCCGATCGTCCTGCGAGACGACGGCACCGCCGGCCCGCTCGACCTGCCGGTCGTGCCCGAGGAGGACTGGGCCGCTCTCACCAGGACGATCGCGGCGCCCAACGCGCTCGGGCTCGCGGCCATCGTCGTGTACGCGGTCGACGGCGGCGCGCCGCTGTCCGGCGTGACCGTGGCCGCGGGTGCCGGCGAGGGCGAGGTCTACTACGACGACGGCGGCCCGCTGAGCTGGGACCAGGACGCCGCCGGCACCGGCGAGGCCGGCGTCATCCTGATCGCGGGCCTGTCGCCGTCGGACCCCGATCGCGACCTGTCGCTCACCGACGGCGTCCGCTCCGTCACCCTGCCGGCCGTCCCGATCGAAGCCGACGCGATCACGTTCGTCACCGCGCCGTTTTAGCTCGCGGCGCGCTCCGGTCGCCGGCGAGCGCGGCGCGCCACGCGGCGGCCTTCTCCTCGGTCTCCTCGTACTCGCGCGCCGCCGTCGAGTCGGCGACGATGCCGCCGCCGACGCACAGCGCCAGCTGCCCGCCCGCGATCGTCGCGGTGCGGATCGCGATGGACAGGTCGATCGCACCGCCGGGACCGATCCGCCCGATCGCGCCGCAGTACACGCCTCGGCGGAACGGCTCGAGCTCGTCGATGATCTGCATCGCGCGCACCTTGGGCGCGCCGGTGATCGATCCGCCCGGAAACGTCGCGCGCAGGATGTCCGCGACTCCGACGCCCGGACGCAGTCGACAGCTCACCGTCGACACCACGTGGTACAGCGTCGGCAGTTCGACGACGCGCGCGAACGAGTCGACGGCGACGCTGCCCGGCACGGCCACGCGGCCGAGGTCGTTGCGCTCGAGGTCGACGATCATGAGGTGCTCGGCGCGCTCCTTGGCGTCCGCGGCCAGCTCCGCCGCCGCGTCGCGATCGCGCGCGGGATCTCCCGTGCGCCGGCGCGTCCCCTTGATCGGGCGGGTCTCGAGCCGATCCGACCCGGGCGCGCGGTACAGAAACCGCTCCGGCGACGCCGACACGACGCGCACCGCCGGGGTGTCGAGCACGGCGCCGAACGCGCACGCCGACCGCGCGATCACCGCGGCGTATAACCCGAGCGCGTCGCCGCCGGCGACGACCGGCGCAACCAGCCGGCGCGCGAGGTTGACCTGGTAGACGTCGCCCGCGCGGATGTACGCGAGCGCGCGCGCGACGGCCGCCTCGTAGTCGCCGCGCCGCGCGCCGTCGACCAGCGCGCCGAACCGCGGCGCGGCGACCGCGGGCGGCGGCTCCGCCGGGTCGGCCGGAAAGCGCGCGACCGCGTCCGGCTCCCACAAGCCGAACCACAGGTCCGGCTCGACCCCGGGCCGCGGTGCGAACGCCCCGCGCTCGATCGTGCGGCCCAGGTCGTACGCGAGGTAGCCGATGGCGACGCGCGCCGCGGCCAGCTCCTCGAGCGCCGCCAGCGGGTCCGCGTCGGCGCGCGCGATCGCGCGGCCGCGGCGGTCGCGGACGACCACGCGCCGGCCGCGCGCCTCGATCGTCTCGATCGGATCGGATGCGACGTACGACATCTGGCCGCAGCCATCGTCGTCGCGCGCGCTGTGCAGCAGCACCCGGCCCGGCCGGCCCGCGCGCGCCGCCGCCTCGGCGAGCGCGCCGCCAGTCACGCGCCGCTCTCCCCGCCGCCGGCGTCCCCGCCTCGCCTCGCGCGCCGCTGCCGCCTCGCCGCGCGCCGCGCCCGCCTGCGCGCCCGCCGCAACGCGGCGAGCTTTTCCCGCCGGCGTCGAAGCCGCTCCTTGACCATCGCCCGCGTCACCCCGCGCGCCGCCTGCTCCGCGGCCTGCCGTTCCGCCGCGCGGACGAAAAACCGGAAGTACTCCGCCGCCGACAGAACCGACATCACGAGCGACAGATACAGCAGATAGATGCCGACCTCGTGAAAGTCGAGCGCGTAGTCGAACAGCAGGATGCGGTAGCGAAAGTGAATCAGCAGAAATACGATTCCCGCCGACTGTAGGGCCGTCTTGGTCTTGCCGCCGGCGCCGGCCGCGATGACCAACCCCTGCTGCGACGCGATCGCGCGCAGCCCCGTCACCGCCAGCTCGCGCGCCATCAATACGACGACGAGCCACGCCGGCGCGCGGCCGCGATCGACGAGCACGACCAGCACCGACAGCACCATGAGCTTGTCGGCCAACGGGTCGAGAAACTTGCCGAGCACGGTGACCAGTCCCATGCGCCGCGCGAGGTAGCCGTCGATCAAGTCGGTCACCATCGCGGCGCAAAACAGCAGCGCCGCGAGCGCCGACAGTCGCGGACTGTAGTTGTCGACGCACGCCAGGACGCCCGGGATCATCGCGATGCGCGCGAGCGTCAGCAGGTTCGGAACGTCGGAAATCTCGTCGCGCAGCGGGCGGAACGGCTGGCGAGGGCGGGTCACGGTGCGGCCACTGCGTTTGTCGATTCGTGGGGAAGAACGGGAGCGCGGTACGCGGCGATCACGGCGCGGTCGGCCCCCCCCGGCCCAGCGCATCGTCCAGCAACACGATCCCCTCGCCGCTGCACTCGACGAACAATGCCGACTCCTCGCCGCCCGCCGCCGGCGCGACCACGCGCGGGACGACGCGGCCCACCCAGCCGGCGAGCGCGTCGACGTCGACGTACAACACGCGGGTCGGCCGCAGCTTGACCGCGAGGACCGGCGCGGCGGTGCGCAGCGCGACACATCCCTTGCCGCGAAACTGGACGACCGCGATCTTGGCGTCGGAGCCGGGAACGTAGCCGTTTTCCCAGCGCAGCCGGTCCTCGAACGCATAGACGAGATCCTCGCGGACGTACAGCGCGTCGTCGTCGAGCGCGACGGCCGAAAACCGCGCCCCGAGCGGCGACGCGACCAGGTGGCCGTCGCCGGTGACGATGAACATCGGCCGTTCGCCGCCGAACGGCTCGTCGGTGACGGCGCCGCGCACCTTGCGCGTCGCCGGCTCGTACGCCAGCTCGCCGCCGGACACGATCACGCCCTCGGTGCGCGACAGGATGCGCCCGCGCACGCGGACGACGAGCACGCCGCCGGAGCTGATCTCGAACGGATATTCGCTGTCCTCGGGGCGGATCAGCTGCTGCGTGGCGAAGCGCGACAGCGGCAGCGGCGGCTCGTGACCGATGGACGCGGGCCGCGCCATCTGCTCCGCGTCGCGCGCCGGCGCCGCGGCCTCGAGCGCCTGGGTGATGGCTCCCGTACGGCTCTGGGCGGCGCGGACCGCACCGTCGGTGGCGCGCGCCGGCTCCTCGTCGAACTCGCGCGCCGCCGTTCCCGCGTCGGTCGCCGCCCGGTCGCCGGCGCGGGGCGCGTCGCGGCCTGGCACCGCGTCCGCTGCCGGCGGTGCCGCGACCTCCGCATCGGACACCCGCGCGGCGCGGCGGCGGCCGGGCTCGGTCCCCGCGGGCGCGGCCGTGCCCGCGAGCCGTGCATCGACCTCGGCGATCTGCGCGGCGGTCAGGTGCGGCCGCATCTCGTCGGCCAGCTCTCTCTGGCCGACCCGGCGAAACGCCTCGTACGCGGCGAGATAGTTGCCGCTGCGCGCGTAGGCCAACCCGAGGTAGCTCACCGCCTTGTCCATGCTCGGATCCAGCTCGCGCGTCCGCTCGAGTTCCGCGATCGCCCGGTCCGCCTGCCCGAGCTTCAGGTACACGAGCCCGAGGTTGAGCCGGTACGACGCGTCGGACGGGTCCGCGGCGACGAGCTGGCGGTAGGCGTCCAGCGCCGCGTCGTAGGCCTGCAAGCGAAAGCATACGAGCCCGAGCAACCCGAGTGCCTTCGTGTCGCCCGGGCGCGCGGCGAGCGCCGCCTCGAGTTCCCCGCGCGCGTCGGCGAGCCGGTCGCGGCGAAGCAGCGCGCCGGCCGCCGTCAAGTGCCGTTCGAACTTGTCGTCAGCGGTGCGCACAGCGGGCGAGTCCGACACGGCTCGACTCTAAAGGAAACTCGCCGGGTGCGCCAGACGACCGCCGCCCGCGCCGGTGCCGCAGCCCCGGCAATGGCGCCGCGCGGTCACCGCAGGCCGCGGTAGCGATAGTAGCGATCGAGCACGGCGCGCACGTAGCGCCGCACGCGCGGAAACGGCGGCACGCCGCCGTAACGCTCCACCTTCGTCGGCCCCGAGTGGTACGCCGCGATGGTGCGGACGAGGTCGCCGTCGAACCGGTTGGCGAGCACGCGCAGATAGCGCACGCCGCCGAGGATGTTAGTGCGCGGGTCGTGCGCGTCGTCCACGCGCATGTCGGCGGCGGCCGCCGGCATCAGCTGCATGAGGCCGCGCGCGCCGGCCGACGACACCACGCGCGGATCGTAGTCCGACTCGGTTTCGATCACCGCGCGGATCAGTGCCTCTGGAATGTGGTACAGCGCGGCCGCCTCGCGGATGTAGTCGTCGTAGCGGGTGCGGCGCTCCGGCGACCGGTCGCGGGCCGGGACCACGTCGCCAGTCGGTCGGCCGGCGCGCGCGCGGCGCGGCGCCTCGCGCAGCACGCGCTTCCACTTGCGCCGGTCCTTGCCCCGGGGCCGCACATTCGTGAAGTGCACCACCCCGTCGGCATCGGTGTACGTCCACACGTCCGCGGCGGCGGGGGACGCGGCGACCGCCAGGGCCGCCGCCATGGCGAGCGGTGCGAGGCGCACGCCGCCATCGTAGCAAGGCCCGCCGCGGGTCGCAAAAACCGGCTATGGTGCCGGCGTGAACTCCATCGAGACCGACTACCTGGTCGTCGGCAGCGGCATCGCGGGGCTGTACTTCGCTTTGCGCGCCGCCGAACACGGCCGCGTCGTGGTGGTCACCAAGAAGCGGCCAGACGACACCGCCACCGCGATGGCTCAGGGCGGCGTCGCGGCGGTGTTCGGCCCCGACGACTCGATCGAACAGCACGTGCGCGACACGATCACCGTCGGCGACGGGCTGTGCCGCGAAGCGATCGTCCGCATCACGGTGTCCGAGGGGCCCGCCCACGTCGAACAACTCGCGCGGCTCGGGGCGCGCTTCGACACCACCGACGCCGGCGAACTCGAGCTCGGCCGCGAAGGCGGGCACACCCGGCGCCGCGTCGTCCACCACAAGGACACCACCGGCGCCGAGATCGAGCGCGCCCTGCTCGCCGCAGTGCGCGCCCACGACCGGATCGAGATCCGCGACCACCACATCGCGGTCGACCTGTTGTCGATGGCCAAGTACGGCGAGGAGCCGGCGTGCTTCGGCGCGTACGTGCTCGACGCGCACACTCTCGAGGTCGTGCCGATCGTTGCGCGCGCCACGGTCTTGGCGAGCGGCGGTGCGGGCAAGGTCTACATCTACACGTCCAACCCGGACGTCGCCACCGGCGACGGCGTCGCCATGGCGTACCGCATCGGCGCCGACATCGCCAACATGGAGTTCGTCCAGTTCCACCCGACCGTGCTGTACCACCCGCACGCCAAGTCGTTCCTCATTTCCGAGGCGCTGCGCGGCGAAGGCGGCATCCTGCGCCGCGCCGACGGCAGCACGTTCATGGAGCACTACCATCCGATGAAGTCGCTCGCGCCTCGAGACGTGGTCGCGCGGGCGATCGACCACGAGATCAAGAAGACCGGCTCCGAGTCGGTGCTGCTCGACGTCACCCACCTGGACGCCGAATTCGTCAAACGCCGGTTCCCCAACATCTACGAGCGATGCCTCGCGCTCGGCATCGACATCACGCGCCAGCCGATCCCGGTCGTGCCGGCCGCGCACTATCTGTGCGGCGGTGTCCTCACGGACGAGCACGGACGCACGAGCGTGCCGCACCTGTACGCGATCGGCGAGACCGCATGCACCGGGCTGCACGGCGCCTGCCGGCTCGCGTCCAACTCGCTGCTCGAGGGGCTCGTATTCGGCGCGCGCGCCGCCGAGGCGGCCCGCGACGAACCGCGCATCGGCCCGAAGCGGGTGGCGCCGTGGACGTCTGGCGACGCGACCGACTCCAACGACGCGATCGTCGTCGCGCTCAACTGGGACGAAATTCGCCGGTTCATGTGGTCGTACGTCGGCATCGTGCGCAGCAACAAGCGCATCGAGCGCGCGCGCCGCCGCATCGAGCTGTTGCGGCAGGAGATCAACGAGTACTACTGGGACTTCAAGGTCACGCCGGACATCGTCGAGTTGCGCAACCTCGCGCTCGTCGCGCACCTGATCATCGAAAGCGCACACCGGCGCAAGGAGTCGCGCGGGCTCCACTACACGGTCGACTACCCCGCCAAGGACCCGCGGTACGCGTGCGACACGGTGCTCAACCGGGCGCGCGACAACGTCGCGGCCCGCTGACCGCCCGGCGTGTCCGTTCACGCAGCGGTACGTGAACATTCCGCCACATCGTCCGCGCAACAGCCTGAAATTACGTCATCCAGCGCGCTGGCATCGCGCTCGCAACATCCCCGGGCGACAGCTGGGCGAAGCAATTTGACAAGACGGACGGCCACGCGTCGCCCAGGCCCGCCGGGGATGGTCCCCGGCGGGTTTGTTTTTGCCCGCGGCCGGCGGCCCGCCGCGCGCCCGCGGCCGGATTCGCGCTACAACAGCGGCACCGTGCGCCGTCCGACCCTCGCCGCCGCGCTGCTCGCCGCCACCGTTCAGTGGGCGTGCGGCGGCGCGGCGCCGAGCGAACCGCGCGCGGCCGACGGAGTCCGCGCCTACCTCGCCGCCGCGCGCACGGGCGACGCAGCAGCCGCGTGGGCCCTGCTCGCCGACGACGTGCGCCGCGCGCTGCGGCACGACCAGTTCGTCGCGGCGTGGCGCGCGTTCGCGCGCGAGCGCAGGCGGCAGGTCCGCGATCTCGCCGGCGCGGTCGCCGACGGGCGCGACGTCGACGAGCGCGCCACCGTGGTCTACGCGGACGGCACGCGCGTCGGCCTGCGCTACGAGCGCGGCCGCTGGCACATCGACACGCCGCTCGTGGCGGGCGCCGCCGCGCCGACCGCCGCCGATGCCATCGCAAGGTTCGCCGCCGCGCTCGACGACCGCGACTACGCGGGCGCGATCGCGCTGCTGAGCGAGCGCCGCCGCGCGGCGCTCAATCGCTTCGTCGACGAGTTTGCCGGCAGCCTGCGCGATCAGTCCGCGCGGGATGCGATTCAGTTCACGGGGGACGACCGCGCGGTGTTCGAGTGGGACGCCGACGGGACGCGCTACCGCATCTTCGTCGTCCGCGAGGGCGACCAGTGGCGCATCGACGACTTCGACGTTCAGCCCGCGCCGCAGCCGTCGCCGTGACGCCGTCCGGCGCGCGGCCGCGCCGTGCGGTCAGCGGTCTTCCGATTGCATGTTGGCGATGAGCTTGCGCATGAACACTTCGATGTTCTCGCGCAGCGCCGGGTCCGGGCAGTGCGGCAGCGACCGCCGCCACGTCTCGATCGCCTTGGCGGAAAAGCCCTTCTTGTAATAGAGGTAGGCGAGCCGCGTGAGCGCCGGGAAGTAGTCGGGTTTGAGGTCAACCGTCGCCTCGTACTCGTCGATCGCCTCGTACAACAGCGACTTCTTCTGTAGCAGGTTGGCCAACACGAAGTGGTGCTTGGCCGACAACGGGTCGTCGCTGAGCCCCTTGCGGAGAAGCTCCATCGCCTCGTCCACCTTGCCGGCGCGATACAACTCCAGGGCGCGCTCGAACCCGTCGTCGGTGTTGGCGCGACCGGCGGTCTTGCGCCGCGTTCCCAGCAGGTCCTCGATCTTGCGCAGCAGGCGGTCGGTGTTCAGCGGCTTTTCGAAGTAGGCGTCGGCACCGTAGCGGCGCAGCACGTCGTCGGTGACGCGCCCCGAGTCGATCACCGCCGACATGAGGATGACCGGAATGTTGCCGTACCGGCGGCTGTTCTTGATCGCGCGGCACACCTGGAACCCGTCGATCTCCGGCAGCATCACGTCGATCACGACCAGGTCGGGGGGATCGGACTTGATCAGTTGTACCGCCTCCCCGCCGCCGGACGCCGTCGCCGTGACGTACCCGGCCGGCTGCATCACCTTCACGAGCAGGTGCCGCGTCGCGAAGTCGTCGTCGACGATGAGCACGCGCGCCGGACCGTCACGCTTGGCGCGATATTCGACCGCGTCCCCCTCGTCGAGATCGATGCGATCGCGCCGCCCGCCGAGCGTCAGCTCGACCGCCGACAGCGGCGTCGCGGTGTCGGCGCGGCCCATTCCGGCGCGCTCGTCGACGGGCGTCATCCCCTCGACCGTCGATAGATCGTCGCCGGCATCGATGATTTCGAGCAAGTCCTCGTCGCGGATCTCCTTCGTGATGTCGCCGAACACCGCGTCGTGCGCGACGGCCTCCTCGTCCGTCGCCGGCAGGGCGTCCACGTCGGAGACCACCGCCATGAACCCGTCCGCCGGGACGTCGCCCGCGAATTCGGCGCCAATCCAGTGCGACTGGCGCCGGGCGCGCGCCGCATACGCCGTGCGAATCGCGCGGGCCAGCGCGATGTGTAGGGCGACGTGGACCACGACCGCCTTTCCCCGCACGAACTCCATCTCGCGCAGCGCCTCGCGCCCCCGCCGCGGATCCTCGACCGCGACGAACACACGCCGGTCGTCCTCGTAGACCGGTAGCATCGCATGGCGCAGCGCCTGGTCGGCGGAGAACCCGTCGAGCACGTCGAGCCGGATCACCGAACGGCCGAGCACGACGCCGGGAACGCCGCACTGCTTCGACAGCGCGCGCACGAGCGCCTCCTCGGTCGCGTGGCCGAGCACGTAACACAAAGACGCAAACGGCAGCGTCCGGCGCTGGCAATCCAGCACGTCGGCGAGCGCCTCCTCGGTGAGCTCCCCGCTGCGGAGCAACACCCGCCCGACCGGATCCACTCGGTGCCGCATCCTGCCTTCCACGGTATCAGAGGCGGTGCAGGCGCGTCCTCCACGCCTGGCTAGTCAGATTGCCACACCCCCGTGCGAGTCCGTTACACATGTAACTTTCTGCTATGGTTATGAAAACTGAAAACCGCTGGGGATACCGGGCCGGGTGGGCGCGCCAACCTGGCACATGCTCGAATCGGCTCCACGGCCCAGTTTTTCCCGTATCCACCGATAATTCAAGCGTTGACCGAGCGACTTCGGCCCGTGGCACCCAACTTGCTTGCCGTGGGCCGCCAAGCCCCATTCTAAGCCCGCACCGGGAGGTTCGTTTCATGGAGTTCAAGATCGGCGACAAAGCTGTCTACCCCGCGCAGGGCGTCGCGGAGGTGATTGGGATCGACAACAAGGAGATCAACAACACCGTCTGCTCGTTCTACGTCCTGCGCGTGCTCGACACCGACATGCAGATCCTCGTGCCCAAGGACAAGGCGGACCAGGTGGGGCTGCGGCCCGTCGCTACCGAGGACGAAGTCGAGGAGGTGTTCGACATCCTGCGGGAGACCGACGTCCACATCGACAAGCAGACGTGGAACCGCCGCTACCGCGGGTTCATGGAAAAGATCAAAACGGGATCGCTGTTCGAGGTGGCCGAGGTGTACCGCGACCTGTACCGCCTCAAGAGCACGAAGACCCTCAGCTTTGGTGAGCGCCGCATGCTCGATACGGCCAAGAACCTGATCGTGAAGGAGCTGTCCGTCGCGCGCGACTGGAGCGAGCAGCAGGTCGAGAAGGAACTCGAAAAGGCGTTCGCGGCGTAACCCGCACCCGCGGCCAGCGCCCTCACCTGCGCCGCCGGCGGCGGCCGGACTCGTCCCGACCGGCGACCTCGGAAAAAGGCACCCGCGCGGTGCCTTTTTGTTTTCGGTACCTTGCACGTACGGTGAGCCGCGCGCTACTGTAGGCCGTGGGAGGAAGCCCTCGGATGCAGGTGCACGTGGCTCAGGCGCAAATCACCAACCTGCCCGTGGACGCGATCGTCAA
>RFGE01000348.1 GCA_003696105.1 Deltaproteobacteria bacterium
CCGCGCGGCGTCACCCGCCCGGCGCCGCGGCCACCGCCTCGTGCGGCCGAAACCGCGGCCGGGATCACGCGCGGCGTCACCAGCGCGGCGTCACCAGCCCAGCGCCGCGGCCACCGCCTCGTGCGGCCGAAACCGCAGCCGGTAGCACGGCACCTCCGCCGCGAAGCGCGCGCCGACGTCGAGCACGGCCGCCGCGATCCGCGGCAGCGCGCTGTAGATGAGGACGTTCTCCATCAGGCGCGGCAGCGCGGCCGCCGGCGGCAGCGCCGTCCGCTCGTCGCGCGGCGCGTGCGCGAGGCTGTGGTAGCTCGCCAGCGGCACGACGCGCCCGAACGGCAGGTCGGGCTCGGGCGTGAAAAACGGCGGCAGCTCCACGAGCCAGCCGCCGGCGGCGCGGCGGACCACCAGCAGCTCGTCGGCCAGCCGCGTGCGGCCGCTGCCGGGCCGCGACAGCAGCCGGGCGATCGTCGACTTGCCCGCCCCCGAGTGGCCGGAGAACACGTAGGCGCGCCCGTCGCGCTCGACCGCCGACGCGTGTAGCGCGAAGCCGCCGCGCCGCACGAGCGCCGTCGCCAGTGCGACGCGCCAGCCGGCCTCCGCGCCGAGCGGGCGGGCGTGGGTGAACCGCGCGCGCACCGGCGCCGCCGGGTCGGCGGGCACCTCGACGCGCCCGACGACGTCGGCCCGCCACAGCTCGAGCGCGTCGTCGCCAGCGGCGCGCGCGTCGAACGCGGGCGGGTTCGCCGCCGGCGGCGCCGAGAACCGCGGGTCGGCGACCAACTCGACGACGAGGTCCGGGTCGCCGTCGCCCGCCGGCAGCCCGCGGAGCCGATCGACCACCGGGTTCGACTCGCTGGCGGCGACCTCGGCGACGATGCCGGCCACGCGCGCGCGCGTCACCGCCGGCACCGCCGCCCCCTCCGCGCGCGCGGCGCCGCCGTCACGCGCGCCCCTCCAGCGCGCCGAGCAGCGCCGCCGCCGCGGCCGACCGGTCGCGCGACGGCAGCCGCCAGCACGGCACGTCGACCGCGAGCCGCGCCGCCGTGTCGAGCAGCGCCTCGCCCAGCGGGCCGCCGGCGGCGTAGGCCAGCGCCGCCGCCGGCACCGCCGCCATCGCCTGCGCTGCCGCCAGCCGGACCGGCGGCCCCGACTCGGCCGGCGCCAGCGCGCACCAGCCGGCCAGCGGAAACGACGCCCCGAACGGCAGCGGCTCCGAGTCATAAAACGGCGCCACGAACACGCGCCAGCCGCCGGGCCGCGCGCGGACCACCAGCAGCTCGTCGGCCAGCTTCGCGCCGCCGGTCGCCGCCACCAGCGCCGCCGCGATCGACGTCTTGCCCGACCCGCTGTCGCCGCACAGCGCCACCGCCGGCGCGTCGGCCGCCGGCCCGAGCGCCGCCGCCGACGCGTGCAGCACGAGCCCGCCGCGGGCCGGCAACGCGATCGCCAGCGCCGTGCGGATCGCCGTCTCCGTCGTCGCCGGCCGCGCCGCGCGAAACCGCGCGCGCACCGGGCCGTCGCGCGGCACGCGCACCTCGCCGCGCACGTCCGCGCGCGACAGCCGCAGCCCCGGCGGCTCGCCCGGCGCCGGCTCGGCGCGCAGCGCGGCCGCCGCCTTCCCCCGCGGGGGCGACGCGTCCAGCTCCGGCGCCGGTTCGATGTCCACCGTCACGTCCGGCGCCGCCTGCCCGCCGGCGCGCGCGCAGCGGCGGTAGCGCGCGGCCACGGCGTCGATCGGCGCCGCCGCCGGCGACCGGACCCGCACCTCCAGGTCCGCCAGACGAAACGCCAGCTCGACCATGTCGCGCCCGCCGGGCGTCAGGCCGGCTCGGCCACCAGGATCTTGCGGTTCACGAGGTCCTCGCAGCACGCGCGCACGTCCGCCAGCGCGGTGTCCAGGTCGACCTCGTACTGTTCGACGATCGCCCGGGCCGCGTCCTCGGCCGTGCAGCCGGCGGCCGCGCACTCCCAGATGAGGGCCGCCGTCTCGTTGAGTTCGTGCAGCCGCTGGTCGTCGGGCGTCACGACGAACACGACCTCGTCCATCCGTCGCCCGGCGACGCGCGGGTTCTGGCGGTATCGCAGCCCGGCTGACACGGGGCCGAACGTTAGCACGGCGCGCAATCGTTTGACACCGCGGCGACGGCGCGAGTAGCGTGCGGGCGGTCATGCCGGAAGCGCCCACGCCCCCGTCCTGTCCCGCCCCGGCCGAGCGGGTCGCCGTCCTCGGCCTCGGCTATGTCGGCCTGCCGGTCGCGCTCGCGTTCGGCCGCGCCTACCACGTGGTCGGCTTCGACATCGACGCCCGCAAGGTCGCGCTGCTGCGCGAGGGCGTCGACCCGGCCGGCCAGGCGACGGCCGACGAGCTGCGCGAAACGCGGGTCGCGTTCACCAGCGACGAGCGCGACCTGCGCGACATCGACGCGTTCGTCGTCGCGGTGCCGACGCCGATCGACACCACCCGGCGACCCGACCTGTCCGCGCTGCGCGGCGCCACCGAGATCGTCGGCCGCGCGCTGAAGCCGGGCGCGGTCGTCGTCTACGAGTCCACGGTCTACCCGGGCGTGACCGAGGAGGTGTGCGCCCCGCTGCTCGAGCAGGTCTCCGGCCTGCGCGCCGGCGTCGACTTCCACCTCGCCTACTCGCCCGAGCGGATCAACCCCGGGGACGCCGAACACACCTTCGAGCGCATCCAGAAGGTCGTCGCCGGCGACGACGCCGCCACGGTCGACCGCGTCGCGGCGCTGTACGGCCGCGTCGTCACCGCGGGCGTCTTCCGCGCGGCGTCGATCAAGGTGGCCGAGGCCGCCAAGGTGCTCGAGAACACGCAGCGCGACCTCAACATCGCCCTGATGAACGAGTTCGCGATCATCTGCGACCGGCTCGGCATCCGCACGCGGGACGTGCTCGATGCAGCGGCAACCAAGTGGAACTTCCTGCGGTTTTCGCCCGGGCTGGTCGGCGGCCACTGCATCGGCGTCGATCCCTACTACCTCACGACGAAGGCCGAGGAGCTCGGCTACCATCCCGAGGTGATCCTGGCGGGGCGGCGCATCAACGACAACATGGGCGTGTACGTCGCCGGCCGGCTCATCAAGCTGCTCGCGCGCGCGGGCGCGGCGATCAAGGGCGCGCGCATCGGCGTGCTCGGGCTGGCGTTCAAGGAGAACGTCGGCGACGTGCGCAACAGCCGCGTGCCGGACATCTGTGCGGAACTCGCGCAGTTCGGCGCCGAGGTGCTCGTGCACGACCCGCTCGCCGACCGCGACGAGGCCCGGCGCCACTACGGCATCGCGCTGTGCGAGTGGGACGCGCTGCGCGACCTCGACGCCGTGGTGCTGGCCGTGCCGCACGCGGCGTACCTCGACGGCGGCGCCGCCGAAGCCCTCGCGCGCCTGCGCCCGGGCGGCGTCGTCGTCGACGTCAAGTCCGCGCTCGACCCGGCCGCCGTGCCGGCGGGCGCGACCTACTGGAGCTTGTGACCGCGCGCGTCCCCGACGAGAGGCCCTTGCCATGACGACCGCCCCCACCCCCGCCGACGCCCGCATCCGTGACGCGCTCGCCGCCCACCCGCGGCGCTGGCTGGTCACCGGCGCCGCCGGCTTCATCGGCTCGCACCTGGCCGAGCGGCTGCTCGCGCTCGGGCAGCACGTCGTCGGCACCGACAACTTCGCCACCGGCCACCGCGACAACGTCGACGCCGTGCGCGAGGCGGCCGGCGCCGCCGCCGACCGCTACGACTTCCGCGAGGCCGACGTGCGCGACCCGGACGCCTGCCGCGCGATGTGCGACGGCGTCGACATCGTGCTGCACCAGGCGGCGCTCGGCTCCGTGCCGCGCTCGGTCGAGGATCCCGTGGCCACCCACGAGGCGAACGTCGACGGCTTCTTGCACCTGCTCATCGCCGCCCGCGACGCCGGCGTCGAGCGGTTCGTCTACGCCTCGTCGAGCGCCGTGTACGGCGACGAGCCCGCGCTGCCGAAGGTCGAGGACCGCATCGGCGCGCCGCTTTCTCCGTACGCCGCGACCAAGCGGTTCGACGAGCTGTACGCTGCGGTGTTCCAGTCGCTGTACGGCATCGAGTGCATCGGGCTGCGCTACTTCAACGTGTTCGGGCCGCGCCAGGATCCCAACGGGCCCTACGCCGCCGTCATCCCGCGGTGGATCGCCCGGCTCGCGGCCGGCCAGCCGTGCGAGGTCTACGGCGACGGCAGCCAGACGCGCGACTTTTGCCACGTCGACAACGCGGTGCAGGCCAACCTGCTGGCGGCGCTCGCGCCCGCGGACGCCACCGGCCGCGTGTACAACGTCGCCTGCGGCGAGCGCACGTCGCTGCTCGAGCTGTTCGCCGCCCTCCGCGACGCCGTCGCCGAGGTCCGCGCCGACGTTCGGGCGGCGGAACCCGTGTTCGCCGACCCGCGGCCCGGCGACATCCCCCACTCGCTGGCCGACATCTCGCTCGCGCGCGAGCGGCTCGGCTACGAGCCGGCCGTCCGCGTCCGCGACGGCTTGGCGGCGACCGCCCGCTGGTTTCTGCGCCACCGGCCGGCGGCGCGCTGACCGCCGCGCGCGCGGAGCGCGCGATCGACGACGCGCGCCAGCGAGATCGCCGCCGTGCAGGCCGCCTCGCGCGCGCCGTCGGACAGCAGCACGCGCCGCGCCGCGCGCTGCGGCCAGCCGGGCGCGACCGCCGCCGCCACCGCGCCGACTGGAGGCGCCGGCACCCCGCGCGGCATCGGCGCCGCACAGCCGGCCGGCCACGCCTCGCCGAGCACCCGCGCGCACATCGCCAACGCCGCGTCCACCCCGCGCCGCGCCCGGTACGCCCGCGCCCTCGCCCGCGCCTCCGCCACCGCATCGGGCCCGACCGCGCGGACCAGCCGCCCCGCGTCCACGAACGCCAGCAGCGGCGCGAACAGCTCGGCGCGCATGAGCGACGCCATCAGGAACAGCACCTCGTCCGCCGGGTCCAGGCGCAGCGCGCCGTCCGCGCGCTCCGCCGCCGGCCGCGCCCGCGCCATCACCGCGTCGGTCGAGATGCGCGTCCGGCCCGGCTGCACGATGCCCACGTGCAGATCGATCCACGACCGGCCGCGCGCAAGCGCCGTTGCGTGGTGAAGCGGCGGCTGCACCGTGGGCCGGTAGCCCAGGCCCGCGAGCGCGCGCAGCGCCGTCCGCCGGTCGCGCGGGCGCACCAGCAGGTCGACGTCCGACATCGGCCGCTCGGCCGGGTCCGCGTACAGCCACCCGGCGTACGCCGCACCCTTGATGACCGCCACCGCCACGCCGGCCCGCCGCAGCACCGCCACCGCCTCGGCCAGCGCCGCCGCGCGCTCGGCCGCCTGCACCGACGACAGCGCGTAGTCCGCGCGGTACGCGCGGCAGCCCGCCCGGTACGCCAGCGGCCCCAGCCGGTGCGCGCGCACCTCGCGCTCCGGCAGCGACCGATCGCCGGCCGCGTCCCCCGCGACCAGACCTCGCGCCAGCGCGAGCACCGCGGCGCCCGCTTCGCCCGTGGTCGTCACACGCCCGAGTCTACGGGAGCCCCCGCCCGCGACCACCGCGGTCGCCTACGCTCGCAAGAGGTCCAGCTGCTCGCGGAAGTAGGCAATGGTTGCAGCCAGCCCGTCTTCGAGCTGAACCGTGGGCTGCCAGCCGAGCAGCTCGCGCGCCTTCGAAATGTCGGGCCGCCGGCGCGCGGGGTCGTCGTTCGGCAGCGGTCGATGCTCTACGCGAGACGGACTCCCCGCCAGGTGCAGCACCTCGCGCGCGAGCTCGGCGATGGTCGTTTCGCGAGGATTGCCGAGATTCACGGGTCCGGGATCCGTTGCGCAATCCATCAACCGAATCAATCCCTCTACCAGATCGCTCACGAAGCAGAACGAGCGCGTCTGGGTTCCCTCCCCGTACACGGTAAGCGGCTCGCCGCGCAATGCCTGCACGACGAAGTTGGACACGACGCGGCCGTCGTTCTCGTGCATGCGAGGCCCGTATGTATTGAAGATACGCGCGATGCGCACCTCAACCCGGTACTGGCGAGCGTACGACACCGTCAGCGCTTCCGCGCAGCGTTTGCCTTCGTCATAGCACGCACGGTCGCCGATCGGGTTGACGTGACCCCAGTAGCTCTCTCGTTGCGGGTGCTCCTGCGGGTCGCCGTACACCTCGCTGGTCGAAGCGATCAGCAGGCGCGCGCCAACCTCGCGCGCCATGTCGAGCATGTGCAGCGTGCCCTGCACGGCGGTCCGGATGGTGCGCACCGCGTTGCGCTGGTAATGAATGGGTGATGCCGGGCACGCCAGGTGGTAGATCTGGTCTACCTCGAAGACCGCCGGCTGCGTGACGTCGTGGCGCACCAACTCGAACCGGTGGTGGTCGAGCAGCGCGTCGACGTTGCGCCGTGTCCCCGTGAAAAAATTGTCGAGACACAGGACCTCGTCGCCGCGGTCGATCAGTCGCTCACACAGGTGCGAGCCGAGAAAGCCCGCGCCACCGGTCACGAGGATGCGCATGAAGCCTGATTACCGCGCGGCGTGCCATCCGCGCAACCGCACCCGCACGCTCCCGCGAGGATCAGGCGGCAGGTTTCGTGGCCACGGTAAGCAAGCTCTGGCCGATCGGCGGTTCCACGATCGACTCTATCCGTTGCAAGATCGGGATCACCAACTGATCGTAGACCGTCACCGAGCCCGTGCCCCAACCGCGCCACTTGAAGATGCGGCCCATGAGGAACCAGGTAGCGATACCAGCCGAATTCAGATAACGAAGCTTTTCGACCTGGAACCCGGCATCCTGCAGTAGCTGCCGCAGCGGCCGCTTTGCGTAACGGCGGTAGTGCCCAAACGCCTCGTCGAGCGACCCGTAGATCCATTGCAACGCCGGCACCATCAAGTAGAGGCGTCCCCCGGGCCGTAGCAGGCGGTGCATCTCGCGAACGGCCGAGCGATCGTCGCGAATGTGCTCGAGGACGTTCACGCAGACGATCGAGTCAAAGGACGCACTGCGTTGCTGTACAGCAAAGGCTTCGAATGATTGAGCTACGATGTCGGTCTTGACCCTGTCCCCGTTGCCGGTTTCGACCGTCTCACGCAAGCGCTCCAACAGATTCGTCGAGGGTTCGAGACACACCATTGCGTCCGGTGAGTGACGACGCAGACGCCGCGTGAGGTTCCCGGTCCCGGCCCCCACCTCGAGGCACGTCCCGAGTCGTTCCAGCTCGAACTCCGCAAGGATCCACTCGTAGTAGCGGTCGGCCGTCGCGAGCGCCTCCAACTCGGCGCCGTCGTAATGGAGGGGCTGTGCAGGTGCCATCGGACGCGCATCGTATCGCGTGACGAGCCCAGCGGCTAGCGCCGGCGTCGTACCGCGATCGCGCACAATCCCAGCAGGGCCCACAGATGCCGCGCCTCCTCGGAGGCGGCGAAAAGCCCGTGGAACAGCAGCCCACCAGCCAGTCCAGCGAGCAGCGCTTGCCGGAGCCGCGCGGCCACGTCGTCCGCAGTGGCGTCTGCCGGGCCCCTGCGTACCAGGGGCGCGATAATCGACGCAAGGAGCGCGACGAATGCGCCGAGCCCAATGACACCAGACTGTCCGGCGACACTTAGCCAGACGTCGTGTGCTTCCATTCGATGCGGCTCGACCGGCCCTTGGACCTGGGCAAGGCTTGACGCCGGCACGAAGGCTCGCGGGTCTGTCGTGACCGCCGGGTACTCGCCGTAGCCGATGCCGGTCCACGGATGCTCCCGAAACGTCTGCAAAGCCCCACTCCAAATGGACGGCCGCGGACCGTCCCACAGACGAAGTTCGCGTTCGCCAAGCGCGATTCCGCCACTACCCGGCGGACCGATAGTCGCGATTGTGGCGGTCGTGAGAACGAGCGTCGCGAGTATCGTGGCCGTAAACAGCCCAATCCGAAGCGGTCTCCGGAATCGCAACGGTAACCACAGGCGATGCGCGATGGATAGACCGATCGCGATCCCGGCAAATCCCGTTGACAGCGTTGACAAGCCTACCAACGCCGCGCCCGCGGCCACGCAGACTCTCGCAGCGACGCGCCAGCGCGCCAGCGCAACGAGCGCAACCGGTGTCGCGATGGCGAGGTAGTTCGCGAGCATATTGGGGTGGACCGAGCACAGAGCCAGGCGCGGGTACGGGCCTGGTTTGAGGGCGCCGTAGCCGAGCATCAGGTTGGATCGGACCCAATCGGGCACGATCCAAAACCCGACGAGTCCAACGATGCCCAAGACCACCGTCAACGCAACCCCAAGAAGCCACGCTCTGAGCAGCCAGTGCACATCCTTGGTGGATTGGACCAGCATGGGGCTGAGCGGCACGAGGAAGATGAGCGCGGCGTATGCAGCCAGCTTCCCGACATTTCGCAGTTGCAGGCCGGGACCCAGCAGCACTGACAGCAATTGCGCGCAAACGAACGCGGCAGCCAATGCCGTCAGCGCTGGATCGGGGCAACGTCTGATGCGACCACGGATCCAGTCGACGGTTGCCGTCAAGTAAAGGGCGACTAGCAGTACATCTGAGATCTGAACCGGAAATCCGAGAAGCGTGCCTAGCGGCGGTCGCGCGAATGGCAAACTTGCGACGAACAAGCAATAGGCAACCAGCGATGGATTGGTACGCGGCCCGCGATCGGATGAATCACGCAGAAAACTCGGCGAGGCGTCCGCCAACGTGGCGAGCATGGATTAGCGGGAAAACAAATTGTAGCGGGCTATGCAGTACATTGTCCGGACGCCATCTTTCCAGCCAATTTTCTTGCCCTCCGCGTACGTGCGCCCACTGTAACTCACCGGGACTTCAAATACTCGACAGCCGAGCTTCGCGATCTTCGCGGTAAATTCGGGTTCA